>WLMQ01000099.1 GCA_009700145.1 Actinomycetota bacterium | reverse complement strand
CGTTTCTTGGACAATAGATATTGGGGGCAATATGACGAAGTATGAGCCAACGTTCGCGTCGCTATCGCAACACGAAGTTCCGGAGTGGTTTCAAGATGCCAAGTTCGGCATCTTCTCGCACTGGACCGTGGGATCGGTTCCGGCATTCGCACCATTAGGTAAAGATCCATTCACCCTTGCTCGAGAAGAAGGCGAAGAGATGGCGTTTAGCCACACGCCGTATGCCGAGTGGTATCAGAACTCAATCAACCTTCCGGGCTCGCCTGCAGCGTTGCATCACGAAAAAGTATGGGGCAATTGCGACTATTCAACTTTCGTCAATATTTTTCTGGAAGCCGCTAAGGGCTGGGACGCCAAGCGTTGGGAACAATTACTCGCAGCATCGGGTGCGAAGTATTGCGTGATGGTCACCAAGCACCACGACGGTGTTTTGATGTGGCCATCAGAAACACCCAACCCAACTCATGGTGAGAAGTGGTCGTCACAACGCGATCTTGTTCAAGAGTGTGCTGATGCTGCCCGCAATGCCGGTTTGCGTTTCGGCGTGTATTACTCCGGCGGCATCGACTGGACCTTCCAGGGACTCGGTATTAAAAGTTGGGCAACTTTGTACGGCGCGATTCCGCAAGACGATACGTATCACGCGTACGCCGAAGCTCACTGGCATGAATTGATCCGCAAGTACAATCCTGACGTTTTGTGGAATGACATTGGTTACCCACGATTTGGTGAAGGCGCTGCACAGTTGATGGCAGATTTCTATAACGGCAACCCCGAGGGCGTCGTCAATGATCGATTCGACTTCATTGGAGTGATGCAAGGAACAAGTCACGCTGACTTCGGAACTCCTGAATACTCAACCGAATCTGCCGGACCAAAAAAGATGTACGAAGTCACTCGCGGCATCGGAACTAGCTTCGGTTACACGCAAGACGAAGATGACTCGACATACCTGTCGATCCCCGCGCTCATCACAATGTTCGTCAACATTGTGGCCGATGGTGGAAACCTGTTATTGAATTACGGCGCAATGCCAGGCGGCGAAATTCCGTGGGCTCAGCAATTGCGATTACTCGCGATGGGTCAGTGGTTGTCAGTCAACGGTGACGCGATCTTTGGCAGTCGACCCCACGAGGTTTCAACGTTGTCTACCGATGAAGGACTCGTGGTGCGTTTGACCAAGGGTGCAGATGGTGCAACTTATGCTTTGGTCATTGGCCGTCCGTCAACTGCGAAGATCACGATTGATGGACTACCGAAAGGTGAAGTGAAGTTGCTTGGACACCATGCGCCACTGAAGCGCGAAGGCAACACCGTGACTTTGCCCAATCGCCCTGACGACACTCCCGTTTACTCGTTGCGCATTCAATAACGAATTAGCGACCCGACTTCACATCTAGCCAGTCACCAGTTCGTAGTTCAATGAACTGGGTATTGGTTCCGACTAGTTGATTATGGGCATGAGCGTTACTGCCGTTCACGTAATACAGGGCCTTTTGCCAAAGTTTCATATCGCGTTGCGGTTGAGTCGCTGTTGCCACCAAGGCTCGAGCGTTTGCGAGTTTTGCAGCCTGTGCAGATTTCTTCGGACCAGCCGTTACAGGTAATACAACAGCGACAACTGATTGCGTAGGTAACACCGCGACATCAATAGTGCCTAATGATTCTGCAGTTGCCTTCGTGGGTTGATGGGGTTCAATCCATACTCGACCTGCAGAATTTTGCTCGTCATCAAAAGCCTCAAAAAGAAAGCCAACTGCAATGAGCCCAAGCGGTAGACCAGTTTGAGTAACAGTGACACGAATCTCTCCACCTTCGGTGGAGGCCACTGTGAAGGTTTCGCCAATTTGATGGGCATGAGTTGAAGTGCAGCCGGCAGCACGTGCAGCTTTAGCAGCCTTGAGATTGCCGTGGACCGGGACATCGCTCATGAGTTTGAGAGTTTCGGCACGCAAATGGTCATTCACCGAAGTGCACAGAACAATTGCGCCTATTGATCCGCTCTCAAGCTGCAAGTCACGAAGTGATGTAAACCCAGCGGGGTGTTGACGATCAAACGCACCTCGAATTGGTTCTGGAGTTAGCCACGGGTCAACAAGAATTGAAGTGCCCGCATAAGAGATCTGCCAACTCTGATAGTCATCAAGTCTGCGAAGCAACATCATTGCTATTCACTCAAATCAATTTCATTGGAGATCGCAATAACTACTTGTTGGGCAATTTGCGCTGATGATGATCCGATATGGATGTCATACAGCCCAGCATCAACTTGCCAGAAACCTTTTTGGTTCAACGAAATACTTGCCGATTCGCCGGTTACTTGAGGTCGCAATACTGAGCGGTAGATATCACTCGGATTCCAGAATGCAAAGTCACGAGGTGAAAGTTCAATTGTGATGACGGTGCTTTCACCAGGACTCAAATTCACCTTGGCGAAACTCTTCAGTTCTTTCTTTGGACGTTGAACCGACGAGTTACGTGGTGCTACATAGACCTGAACAACTTCTGTTCCGGCCCGGTTGCCAATGTTTGTGACAGGAATTCGAATCGTGACTTTTTGATCTGATGAAATTTCAGTGTCGTCGCAATCGGGTTGACCGATTTCAAATGTGGTGTACGACAGACCGTGACCAAATGGGAAACGCACTGGCAAGTGACGAGATTCGTACCAGCGATAGCCAATGAAGACTCCTTCGCCGTAACGCACTTGTCCGTGTTCTCCAGGGAAGTTTCCGTAAGCCGGAGTGTGTTCTATTCGTTCAGGGATTGTGGTGGGGAGACGGCCGCCTGGATCGGCTTCACCAAGAAGAACATCCACAACGGCATGTCCCATTTCTTGTCCACCAAACCAGACCTGCATGACCGAAGGAACGTCACTAGCCCATGACATGTCGACAGGTGCTCCAGTGTTGACGAGCACGATGGTCTTCTTGTTTGCTGCGGCAACGGCACGAATAAGTTCTACTTGTCGACCTGGAAGATCGAGAGTGTCACGGTCGTGACCTTCGCTCTCCCAATCATCAGTGGTGCCAACGACGACAAGAGCAATATCGCATTCGGCAGCAAGTTCAACTGCCCGTCGTACGGGATCATCTTGCTCAACGAACTGCAAACCAACTTGAGCGCCATGAGCCCACTGCTTATTCGTTGCATCACATTCAAGAATCAATTCATGTTGCTGACCAGCAACGAGATCAACGATCGCGGTCAGTTCAACGCTGCCCATGCCGAAGAAAGATTGACCACGTGCGGGAATGGTTGAAGCACCATCAACGACCAATTCACCATCAAGCAAAAGTCGACATGGACTCACTTCGACAAGAGAGACGACGTATTGACCAGTCGTTTCAACAGTGATGAGCCCCGTTGCCTTGAAGTGATAACTCGAAGTTGGAACACCAGCGTCGTTACGGGCAACCAGCAAAATACGACCATCGGGTCGATGTACGCGAGTGAGCTCGGTGTTGTTGGACGCATCACCATCAAAGACGACAACTTCAAATCCGGGAGTTCCATCGGGGCGCTTCACCATGAGCGGATCAATAGTGGGAGTGGTCTTGTCAATGTTTCCGCCGGCCTCGTGACGAACCGCAACTTTTGCGCCAAGTCGTTCGCGCAATACATCAATGATCGCCGTGCGGTGATGGGGCATCACTTCGGCCGAGCCGCCACCCATGATGCGGGTACGTTCAGCATTTGGTCCAATGACCGCAACCGACTTCAAACCATTGGTATTGAGTGGCAGTAATGCCTGATCATTTACTTTTTCATTGCGTAACAAGACCATTGAACTAATCGCTGCTCGTCGCGCCAGTTGACGATGTTCAGGAAGATCAATTGCCATGGGTGCTTGCGGCTCGTCATCTAGAGCACCAAGTCGTTCGAAAGTTGAGAGCAAGGTACGCACGGCACGATCGAGGTCAGCTTCATCAACCCGACCTTCATTGACTGCTTCGGCCAAAAACTTTCCGTAGCCGCGCGGTGGGGCGGGCATTTCAAGATCAAGACCCGCATGCGCGGCGCCTTCGGTAGTGAACCCCGCAAACCAGTCGGTCACGACAAAACCTTCGAAGCCCCATTCATCACGCAGGATGTCTTGTAAGAGCTCACGGTTTTCGGCACAGTACACACCGTTCATGCGGTTGTACGAGGTCATGATGCCTAGTGAGCCACCTTCGCGAACTGCCAACTCGAAAGGAAGCAAATAGACCTCGCGCAAAGTGCGCTGATCAATCACACTGTTGATGGTCATTCGTTCAAATTCGGCGTCGTTACCAACGAAGTGTTTGACCGTTGTTGCTACGCCACGTGATTGCACTCCGCGAATAAATGACGCAGCGAGTTTGCCCGAGAGAAGTGGATCTTCTGAGTAACATTCAAAACTTCGACCAAACAAAGGTGAGCGATGAAGATTGACAGTTGGGGCAAGCAATACGCGTGCACCCTTTGAACGAGTTTGGTGACCAAGAGCAACACCAAGTTCTTCAAGCAATGGAACATCAAATGTTGCTCCAAGAGCCGACCCACAAGGAATACATAGAGTCGCTACTTGAGTTCCGATACCGGGAGTAATCGGTCCACGTGCACCGGCAGGACCGTCAGTGACAGTGACTGCTGGGATATCAAAGCGATCGACTGGGTTTGTTGACCACATAGTGGCACCAGTAGTGAGAAGTGCCTTTTCTTCAATTGTCATTTGGTCAATAAGTTTGTTGATATCCCGCGTCACACTCTTGAGTTTGCCACCTTTGAGTGCGTTGATTTGGACTCAGACACCAAAGGATGTGGAGCGAACCGCCTGAACGAGTTCATCAGGACCCGAGAGCTCGACGCGGGCATGATCTTGGCGCCCGTACACAAACATGATGAGTTCTCCGACCTCGCCCGTGACGGTCACCGCAGGCTCACCTTTTTTGGCAACGATTGCTGAACCTTGAGTGATCTGCAGAATGAGTCCGCAGGGAGATTTGCGGGCAAACAGTCGGCCCCCTTGGGTGATTGAGGTACGCAACTGCGATTCAAGATCGTCAATTAATGTTCGGGGCTCCCAATTGGATTGGGCCCGGCGGACATCTTCGAGGTGAACAAAGAACTCAACCGTATTAGTGAGTCGGTCAATAAATGTCAGGCGCATCGGCGAGATACGCGGCGGTCCGTTGCGAATCGCCTCAACCAATGACTTCCAGTCACGTTGAGCAACACCCTTGCGTACTTTTTCACCGTACGCAGCAAGCGACTTGATCAGAATTCCACCAGCGGCATCAGGGCGAGATTCACGCACAATGATGTGGGCTGCGAGATCACGAGTTGTCCAACCCTCACACAATGTTGGTGCGTCTGGACCTACTTCCAAAAAGAGATTGCAGAGTGCGTGTCGTTCGGATTGCGCTGGATTCATAAGTTTTCTCCTTGGTCGGACTGTCTCCACGAAACTCCTGGTGGCCATTGCCCGATACCACCATTCTCAACGAGTAGTCCAGTATGGGTGCGATCAGCATGCCAACTGCGCCACACCAACATGCGTTGAGCCATATGCAAAATGCGTTGCGGGTCGGTCACTTGAGTGCGCCATGTTGGATCGGCAGCAATGTCAAAACACAAAGAAGAGCCATCGCCGAATTGCACATAGGCGGTATCTATGGTGCGGTGTACCGCAAGATGACTTTCGTTCAGCCGTTCATCCCATGGCCATTGATTTTGAACATGTGGGATGAGCGCGTAGCGCCAATCAAATTCCCATGATGCACCTTCGCGCCATGTGGTTGGTTCGTCACCAGACAAGAAGGGAATGAGCGAATGACCATCGCACTGCAAAGGAATTGATTGCTCCCAGATTTGCGCGAGCGTCGGAAGCAGGTCAACGCTTTCGGTGAATTCTGTGATCACATTTCCATGGGCACGTGGTCGTGAAGGGTCGCGAATAATCATTGGAATATGATGACTTTCTTCGAACCACGCCACTTTTTGTACGAGTCCGTGATCGCCAAGTTGTTCACCATGATCAGCAGTCACGACGACGATGGTGTTGTCCCATTGATTGAGATCACGAAGGGTCTGCCAAAGTCGACCCATTTGTTCATCAACGGCAGAGATCATGCCAAAGTACTGGGAACGCAGATGACGAATCTCTGATTCATCAACCGGTGCCGCCGTCGCTTCAATCTTGAGCAACAGGTCGTGGAATCCGTGACGACCATTGGTCGGGGTAATAGGAAGACCAACATCGGCGGGGTCGTACATGTGCGCGAAATGACCGGGCGCCGAATAGGGCGGGTGCGGTCGTAGATAACTCGCATGAATAAACCAGGGTTCGTTGGCCTCGGTACTCGATAAGTAATCAATGAGACAATCGGTTGTGAAATTTGAGACGCTGTGTTCGACCGGACGCTCATGTTCGGTGTCCAACATGTGCATGTGACCGAGTGAAGTGTCGTACCCATGGCTTGTTAAAAAATCGACCCAAGGTTGATGAGGACCAGTGAGATTGAGCTGCCATTCAAATCCGGGCAGAATCTCTTCATAGGTCTGCAAACGCGGGTCATCGGGACTGGCGGTCATTCGCGGATCTATGGACTGATCGGTATAGCCAAATAGCTTTCCTTGGTAACCACTTCGTTGCGCAAGTCGGGCCACGTTGTCGAATCGATTGTCAAGAGGAGTTCCATTTGCGACGACTCGATGATTCATTTGATACATACCCGTGTACAGACCGGCTCGACCTGGTGCACACGGAGTTGATTGGGTGTAGTGGCGCGAAAAACGCACTCCTGACTGAGCTAATGCATCGAGATTTGGAGTTTTGACAATGAAATGGTCGGCGCATGACAACGCATCACCACGAAATTGATCAAGAGTGATGAAGAGAACGTTTGGGCGGCTGCTCACTTATACAGCCTGCCACTAATTAGCCCTTCAGTGTGTACTGGTAACGCCCATCTATATCAACACGATCCATTTCACCGGCTAGGCGAAGATGCTCAAGGTGGGCATATGTTTCGCTGTCGGCCATTCCGCCTTGTGATCGAGGCGAGAAAAGATACGTTGACATTTCCATCACTGTTGTGGGTCGATTCACTTCAATGCAAGCATCGCGTAATTTTTGAAGTCGTCCGACGTGATGTTCTTTGATGTCGTTCGCGCGTCCAGCAAGATCGGTGAAGATGTCACCGTG
>WLMQ01000098.1 GCA_009700145.1 Actinomycetota bacterium | reverse complement strand
GCCGTCACTTCCAACCTGGTCGGGATTATGCAAGCACCCAGAACTCGTCAAATCATCGCCAGCACCTATCTCGCGGTCGGTGTCATCGTTGCGATTTCAATTGATTGGGATAACGCGGTTGATTCAACTGGCAAGCGTCTCATCGCATTAGTTCTGCTCATCACTTTGTTCGGAGTCGGCGCACAGCGCCTAACCGAACACGCTCCCCGAGTACACCGCGCGTCTCCCGATGTCATAGGTTTGACCACTGCATTCACCGATGAAGAGCTCGATCATGCCGAACGCGAACTAGGCGTGGTGATCTGATGTCACTTCTTGAAGTTCGTGGTGTCATGGTTCGCTTTGGTGGCATCATGGCGGTTGGCGGGGTCGACCTTGATGTCCAAGCTGGCGAGGTCACTGGCCTCATCGGTCCCAATGGTGCCGGTAAGACAACGCTGTTTAACGTCATCAGCGGAATGCAAGAGCCCACGGCTGGTTCGGTGCAGGTAAGTGGAGTTGACGTGACGAACGAAGCTCCACACCGCCGAGCCAAACGCGGCCTTGCGCGTACGTTCCAACGCCTTGAATTGTTTAGTTCGCTCACGGTACGCGACAACGTGAGAGTTGCCGCTGAACTTGCTGCACTCACAAACATTGACGAGACAGTTGACAATCTGCTTGAAAAAGTTGGGGTCAGTGAATTAGCAGAACAAACCGCTGGCGATCTTCCCACTGGCTCAGCACGCCTTGTTGAAATTGCTCGTGCTCTTGCAACTGGTCCGCGTTTGCTACTTCTTGATGAACCAGCTTCTGGTCTCGATGAAGCCGAAAGCGATCGACTCGGCGTACTACTACGCGAACTCGCTGCCGACGGACTTGGCGTTCTGCTGGTTGAACATGACATGAGTTTGGTGATGCATGTGTGCGATCGAATTTTTGTTCTCGATCTTGGTTTCATCATTGCTAACGGAACGCCTAACGAAATTCAGCACGACCCCAAGGTGCTTCACGCATATCTCGGAGCGCCGTCATGACAAACCCGATTCTTGAACTTTGCAATATTCGTGCCTCGTACGGATCAATTGAGGTCCTTCACGGGGTCAATCTTTCGGTAGGTCGCGGGGAAGTCGTTGCCCTACTCGGACCTAATGGTGCGGGTAAGAGCACCATGATCAAAGTTGTCAGTGGCTTGTTACGCCCAACGTCTGGACAACTCATTGTCGGTGGACGTGATGTCACTGGAGCCGCAGCAAGTGCGCTCGCCCGAGCCGGTCTATGCACAATTCCCGAGGGACGGGGAATTTTTCCGAACCTGACCGTTCGTGAAAACTTATTGATGGCCACGTTTAGCGGGCACAAGTTGTCAGACATCGAAGAACGTACGTACTCGCGTTTTCCACGTTTGTCTGAACGTCGTACGCAACTCGCCGGAACCATGTCGGGTGGCGAACAGCAAATGTTGTCATTGGCCCGAGCCCTCGCAACCAATCCAGTAATTTTATTGCTTGATGAGTTATCAATGGGGCTAGCGCCCTTGATTGTCGCCGAGCTCTATCAGCAAGTTGCTGCGATTGCTGCTGAAGGAGTTTCGGTTTTAGTAGTCGAACAATTTGCTCGTACAGTGCTCGGAGTTGCTGATCAAGCTGTTCTTTTAGCCCACGGAAAAGTTCAAGTATCTGGCAAAGCATCTGAGATCGGCGAAGATGTACTTGCTGGCGCATATCTAGGTTCATAATTCTCTTACACACAAGAAACGGACACGACCATGAACGAAGATCGAATCCAAACCTTTACCGAAGAAATCGGCGAATTGAAGTTGCGCGGCGCACGTGCCGATCGCGAACGCTGGCTATTGATTTTGGGCGCACTCGGCCTCATTGCCGGTGTCGGACTTGCGATCTTCGGTGGCTTCCAAGCAAGTGGTACGACAAATTTGGGTGACCAAGTTGCCTTCTTGGCAACGGGCACGTTGATCGGTCTTGCTCTTGTTATCGCTGGCACCGCATTATTTATTCGCTACTCGATTGCTCGCTTCATGCGATTCTGGCTAGTGCGTCTCGTTCACGAGCACCGCAGCGAAACTGATCGCGTGATCGGTGCCCTCAAAGAGATTGAAACAAAACTCAACAAATAGTTCTCAGCGAGCGCGGTATGTGCCGCCGCCAAGACCACTGGTGTCTTTGTTCAAACGCTTTGACAAGTGCATTCCTTCAAGAATGAATTCAACTGCTGCCGCAACACTGGCTGCGCTGTCATCACCTTCAATCAGCAAATCGACAATGGGACGCAATGCCGGAATATTGCCGATGAGCATCGCCTGTTCTTCGGAAGGCACATCTTCACCTGTGTGAACGACTGCACCTTCTTCAAAAGCAGTGAGCACAGCTCCCGTTAGTTCTGGTTGCACCATTTGGCGATACACGGTGAGAACAGAAGCCTTAATCAGATCGCGCAACACTTGTCCTTCGCGACCTTCTTCGAGGGCTTCAATTTCAATCTTTCCACCAGTCGATGCAGCGAATGCATCAAGGTCACACACGCGAGGAACCACATTGGTTTCGCCCAAACGCAAACCACGACGCAATGCATTAGCGGCCATCACTTCGTAGTTACTCACACTCAATCGCACACTGACACCACTGCGCTGATTGACCTGGCTGCTACTGCGCGCCAATTGACTAAAGGTCGCGACTACGTGTTCCATATATGCCGGAACAGTCACCTTGACATCGCCCACGCTTGGCGGACGAGCTTCTTGGCGAATGATCTGTACTTCAGTCGATACCTCAAGCGGATAGTGCGTGCGAATCTGGCTACCGAAACGGTCTTTCAACGGCGTAATGATTCGACCGCGGTTGGTGTAATCCTCGGGGTTCGCTGAAGCAACGAGCAACACATCAATGGGGAGACGAATCTTGTAGCCACGAACTTGAACATCGCGCTCTTCAAGAATGTTCAACAGACCAACTTGAATGCGTTCCGACAAGTCGGGCAATTCGTTAATTGCAAAAATTCCACGATTCGTACGCGGTACGAGACCGTAATGCAGTGTGAGTTCGTCGCTGAGGTAACGACCCTCGGCAACTTTGATCGGGTCAACTTCACCAATGAGGTCGGCAATCGATGTATCGGGAGTCGCTAATTTTTCGCCGAATCGCGCGTCGCGATGCACCCAAGTAATTGGCGCCTTGTCGCCCTTTTGCTCAACCAGATCGCGGGCGTGCTTAGAGACGGGGTTATAAGGATCGTCGTTAATCTCGCTGCCCGCGATGATGGGCAACCACTCATCGAGCAGTCCGGTCAAACTACGAATCATTCTGGTCTTGGCCTGACCACGCTCTCCCAAAAAGATCACGTCATGTCCGGCCAAGATCGCATTCTCAAGTTGCGGCATAACGGTGTCTTCGTAACCGAGGACTCCTTCAAACAAGGGTTGCTTAGCCATGATGCGTGCAACTGCATTGCGACGCATCTCCTCTTTGACGGGACGCGATACCCATCCTGATGCTTTCAGTTCACGAATATTGGCCGCTGAGGGTGCCTGAGAAATTGACATATCTTGAGAGTAATCCGCCGTTGCTGAAACGCAGTGGTCGTGCCCTTTCTCTACTACCGTCTCAGGTGTGACAACATCGACCGAGCATGAGAATGAGATGTGGACATCTCTCGATCTCTCAGGTCAATGGCGTGTCACTAAGGCGACTGATGATGCCCTGCGCACCAGCGTTGGGCTCGATACCGACGATGAAGAATGGCCCACGATTCACGTGCCAAGCCATTGGCAATCACACCCGCTCTTCGCCGCCGAAAACGGACCGCTTTTGTACCGCAAAGATTTTGAACTTGGCGTTCCTGGGGCTGGTGAACGGCGATTCATTGTTGTCGATGGACTTTTTTATCAAGGCGACGTATGGCTTGATGGCGCGTACTTAGGTGACCCCGAGGGCTACTTCATCCCTCACGCATACGACATCACCGCTCTTGCAACGCTTGACACCGAACATGTATTAGCCGTCGGAGCGACATGCAGTCCCCAGCGCGACAAAAAGGCTAAGCGAAATATCACTGGGGTGTTTCAACATTGGGATTGCATCGAACCCGATTTCAATCCAGGTGGAATTTGGCGAGGTGTGCGTATTGAGCGATCGGGACCGGTTCGGATTGACGCCTTGCGAGTTCTCTGTCGTGATGCCAACGAAGCTCGCGCCAATGTTCGTCTGAGTGCTCGACTTGATAGCAACGGCGATTTACCAGTTCGTATCGTCACATACGTCAATAACAAAGTTGTTGACGAAATTGAAAAATCGTTGGCAAGTGGTATTAATACTCTTGATTGGGACGTCGATATCGACGAGCCAAAGTTGTGGTGGCCGTGGTCGATGGGTCAGCAAAATCTCACCGACATCCGAGTTGAGGTTGTGCATGACAGCACGGTCAGCCATTCGGTCAGTCGGCGCACAGGGTTACGCGAAGTTGCTGTTCAAGATTGGGTCTATTCGATCAATGGCGAACGCATATTTCTAAAAGGTGCAAATCTTGCGCCTACTCGCGCCATGTTGGGCGATGCCGACGAAACTGAACTACGTCGCGATATTGAACTGGCCCGCGAGGCTGGACTTGATCTCGTCCGCGTACACGGACACATTTCTCGCACCGAGTTATATGACGCAGCCGATGAACTTGGAATGTTGATTTGGCAAGACTTCCCTTTGCAATGGGGTTACGCCCGCCAAATTCGCCGTGAAGCAGTGCGCCAAGCCGAAGAGGCCGTCAACCTTTTGGGACATCATCCGTCAATCATGACCTGGTGTGCGCACAACGAACCTTTCACATTCAGCGTCACTCCTGGTGAGTCATTTGATTTCAAAAAGATGGCCGTTCCTTTTCTTGCAGGGCACCAACTTCCTACGTGGAACAAGAGTGTTCTTGACCGTTGGGTCAAGCGTTCATTTGAAAAGGCTGACGTCACGCGACCAGTCATTGCACACAGCGGAGTGTTGCCACATCTACCGACTCTCGATGGCACCGACAGTCATTTGTACTTCGGCTGGTATCACGGTGATGAACGAGATCTTCCCGGCTTTGCCGCCAAGATTCCGCGCCTCATGCGATTCGTCAGCGAGTTTGGCGCACAAGCAATTCCTGAATCTTCAGAATTCATTGATACTGCAGCATGGCCCAATCTCGATTGGGAAAATTTAGAAAACAAATTTGGTATGCAGCGGGGCAACTTTGAAAATCATGTTCCGGTCGCCGCATTCGATAATTTTGATGACTGGCGTTTCGCGACGCAGGTATACCAAGCCGATGTCATTCGATACCACATCGAAACTCTGCGACGATTGAAGTACCGGCCAACGGGTGGATTTTGCATGTTTGCTTTAAACGATGCGATGCCGATGATTTCGTGGAGCGTTCTTGACCACAAACGCGTTCCTAAATTGGGATACACCGCACTCGCCGAGGCATGTCGCCCAGTTATCGTGACCGCCGATCGTTTACCGCTGTCGATGCGTCCTGGCGACCAACTACGAATTGCACTGCACGTCGTCAGCGACCTGCATCGTGAACTCGACAATGCATCAGTGACGGCAAACCTTGAGTCAACTGGTGATCCGCAGGTCTGGCAGTTTGAAGGCGCGATTGCTGCAGACGACTGCACCTTGGTCGGACACATCACGATTACCGCGCCGTTTGCCGAAGGCCCGGTAATACTCGACCTCACACTTGTGAGCGGCGATGTTGTTGCGACCAACCGCTATCAAACGGTTGTCACAGCAAAGTTGTCATAGCAAATCAGCTACGGGAGATTTCTTTGCGGTTCTTGAACTTGGACTTGCGATAGTCCTTGTTCATCAACGCAATGACATCAATCGAAATTTCTTTCGGGCATGCTGCTTCACATTCTCCATGATTGGTGCATGAACCGAAGTACTCGTCCATCGTCTCAACCATGGCTTCGGTGCGCTTGTAACGCTCGGCCTGACCCTGTGGCAACAAGTTCAGGTGAGCAATCTTGGCGCCGGTGAACAAGTTGGCTGCACCATTGGGACACGCTGCAACGCACGCCCCACAACCAATGCATTGCGCCGAGTCCATTGCCGCATCCGCAACACTCTTCGGAATCGGAATGAGATTTGCGTCAGGGGCACCACCGGTGTTCGCCGAAATGAATCCACCCGATTCGATGATGCGGTCAAATGCTGAACGATCGACCATCAAGTCTTTGATGATCGGGAATGCCGAAGCACGCCACGGCTCGATCACAATTTCATCGCCACTCTTGAACTTACGCATGTGCAACTGACACGTTGCAGTACTGCGCTCTGGGCCATGGGCTTGACCGTTGATCATCAACGAACAAGTTCCACAGATTCCTTCACGACAGTCATGGTCGAATACCACGGGCAACTTGTTCTCGCTGATGAGTCCTTCGTTGAGCACATCGAGCATTTCGAGGAACGACGCTTCGTCGCTGATCTCGGGCATGATGTGATCCTCAAAGTGACCCTTGTCGGTCGGACCTGACTGGCGCCAGATTTTGAGTTTGAGGTTCTTGAGATGGTTGCTCACTTGTAGCTCCGTGTCGCTAGGTGAATTGCTTCAAAGTTGAGTTCTTCTTTATGGCGAATTGACTTCGTTGGGTCGCCAGTCCATTCCCAGGCAGCAACGTGGGCGAACTTTTCGTCATCACGCATCGCTTCGCCTTCTTCGGTCTGGTACTCGGCGCGGAAGTGACCGCCACAGCTTTCATCACGCTCGAGAGCGTCACGGCACATCAACATGCCCAATTGGAAGAAGTCATCAACACGACCAGCTTTTTCAAGGGTCTGGTTCATGCTCTCGGCATCACCAGTGACTCGCAGATCCTTTTGGAATTCTTCGTACAAGGCGGGCAGTTCTGACAACGCCTTTTCAAGACCTTGTTGTGTCCGCTCCATACCGCAGTAATCCCAAATAATGCGGCCGACTTCGCGGTGGAAGTAGTCGGGTGAACGAGTTCCCTTGATGTCGACATAACCCTGATAACGAGCCTGTGCCGCCATCTCGGCTTCTTTGAATGCCGGATGATCGGTGCCGGGAATCGGCTTGTTCAACATTGGCGCCAAGTAGTTACCGATTGTGTATGGCAAAACGAAGTAACCGTCGGCCAAACCTTGCATGAGTGCCGAAGCACCCAAACGGTTCGCACCGTGGTCGGAGAAGTTTGCTTCACCGGCCGCATACAAACCAGGAATGTTGGTCATGAGTTCGTAGTCGACCCACAAACCACCCATGGTGTAGTGCGAGGCCGGGTAAATGCGCATCGGCATGTCGTACGGATTTTCGCCAGCAATACGTTCGTACATTTCGAACAAGTTGCCATAACGCTCTTCAACAACATCTTTACCGAG
>WLMQ01000097.1 GCA_009700145.1 Actinomycetota bacterium | reverse complement strand
TAGTCCTTGTCGCGTGGTCTAGTTATTGAGGCTGTCGCTCAAGCTTGCCCGGGTGGCAAGCACTCAACAATGAAATCGCCAGCCTCGGCGCAACCGTCGTCACTGTTGCACTCGATATTGATCCTGCCTTAGCAAAACCCTGGAATGATTTAGCAAACCCAAATCATCCGAGTTTGGTTGACACTCTTCACATCACTAATTCGCTTTTCGGATTTACCAATATTCCCATGGCGGCTTGGATTGATGAAGAAGGCAACTTGGTGCGACCAGCCGAAGGTGCTTCGATCGAACGCAGTCCCCTACGTGACATGGAAATCCCTGAAGGTCTTCCCGAACAACTCAACAAGATGATGCACGCCGTTAAGGCCATCCCTGATGACGGCGAGGCATACCGCGAAGCCATTTTGGATTGGGTACGCAAAGGATCAAATTCAGAATTTGCACTCACCCCCGATGAAGTCATCGCTCGCAGCCAACCGCGGTCTGACAACGAGGCTCGGGCTACAGCGTGTTTCGAACTTGGCGAATATTTTCATCGTCTCGGGAATAGCGAGACGGCTGTGAAATGGTGGAAAGAAGCCCACCGTTTGCACCCGCAAAACCTCACATATAAGCGCCAAGCCTGGACATTAGTGACAACACCTGCTGGAGCCACCGAATACGACCTCATGCAAGGTCCGAACGATGTTTACGACAGCAACTTGGTTGATGAAGTCACTGGTGAGGGCGGATTTGGGCAATTCATTATCCGTCCGCGCCTATAAAAACAACCGTAAATTCACCCAAAAGTGGTGTGCCTCAACTGATTTCTGCCACCAATTTGGGCGGTAGCGTTACGGGCAATGGCTGATCTCGAGCACGTCCGTTGGATCCGCCGACCTGAGTTGCGTCGGCCCCATGTCATCGCCGCCTTCACCGGCTGGAATGATGCCGCCGACGCTGCCAGCACAGCCGTCAAACACCTCGTTGAAAATTTGGGTGCAGCACCGCTTGCTGAAATTGTGCCCGAAGAATTCACCGATTTCGCAACGATTCGTCCGCATGTTCGTTTGAACACCGACGCAACACGTCACATCGTGTGGCCCACAGTCAGCTTGTGGAGCGTTACAAGTGGAGACGTTGATCTGATTCTTGTTCTCGGTCCCGAACCAGCACTTCGTTGGAAACTTTTCAGTGACCAAATCATTGGCGTGGCCCGCGAATACAACGCGACAACTTTTATTTCACTCGGTGCTCTTTTGGCTGATGTCCCTCATCGTCACGAAACACAAGTGCTCGGAACTGCGACTGATCAAGCAATGATTGATGCTCACGATTTACAGCGCAGTCGATACGAAGGACCGACCGGAATTGTTGGTGTCTTAAATGATGCCGCACACATCGCCGGATTTTCTACAGCGTCATTGTGGGCTGCTGTGCCGGCCTATGCCGCACAGATTCCATCACCCAAGGCAGCTTCAGCACTCATTGAACGACTTGCTGAAATTGTTGGTTGCGATGCTCCAACCATGATGCTTGATGCACAAGCCGAACTGTACGAAGAACAAATCGATGAACTCATCAGCAGCGATCCATCAATGGCTCGTTATCTCGATCGTCTCGAAAATCGTAGTGACGATGACGACGATTATGACGAAGATGATTATGACGACGATGACGACATGCCGTCGTACGGGGTATCACCCGATCAATTGAGTTTCGAGGGAATGGATGACGCTCCCCCGTTGAGTGGACCGCTTCCTGATGAACCAGTCGACAGCGATGCTCTGATGGAAGAAGTCGAGCAGTTCTTACGTAGTCAACACGACGACTGAAATCAGTCGGGTTTACGCCACACATCTGGGCGCGGTGTATCAAACGTTGCGATTGATCGCTCACCATTAATTGCAGCAAAGGCCATTTGCCCCCACCATTCAGTGCCAGCTGTTGCACTCGGTAATGCATCTAGTGCGAACCAACCAAGCCCACTTGTTTCAAGCGGATGACCTTGCAGCGTTCCACCAGTTGCTCGACAATGAAACAGCAACATGTACATACCGAAGCGACTAAAGCCCATTCGCTGACCATCAACGACACCCAGTAACTGCACGGGCTCACATTCAATGCCAGTTTCTTCGAGTACTTCTTTCACTGCAACTTCGCTTGCCGAGTATCCGACATCGGCCCAGCCGGTTGGATACAACCAGATTCCAGAATCAGCTCGTTGCATTAAGAGAATTTCGCCATCGTCGTTGCCCACAATGGCGCCGATCGCAACTTTCGGTGTGACGTACCCCGGAATCCCCTCGCCGATTGACTCCATCCATTCTTGAACAAAGTGGTCTTGTTCGCGACGAACTTCGAGAGCTTCGTCGGCAGCAGCTTTTATATCGGCGGCGACATGGAGAACTTCTTCATAGCGTTCGCGTTCATACAAATTTTGCGTAAATCCGATACCAGTACGAGCAATGCCCGCAAGAGTTTCGCTCCAACGCACTAGGTCACGCGTGAAATCTGCTGGAGTTGCATCGCTCATAGTAAGAAGTTATCTCGCTACGAGACCAATGAGAAGAGGATGGCGCGCTCAACCTCTTGGCGATGAAATTTGTCAGTCAGTTTGCTACCACCAGATGTACGAACATAAAAAGCGTCGACAACTTCATCGCCAATTGTTTGCACAGTTGCATGGCGAATGTCTAAACCGACCTCAGCCATCGCTTTGGTCACTCGGTGAAGAATTCCGTGTTGATCGGGAGCACGTACTTCAATCACCGTCGCATTTGAAGATGCTTCATCAAAGAACGTCACGCGTGGTGGTGCCAGTTCACCGGCAGAACGACGCTTTCGTCGATACGTCTTGGCCCGTTCGGCCATGCGCGCTTCGATTGCAAGTTCACCGTGAAGAGCACGAGTCAGATTTTGAATAATTGGTGCCCATTCAATTGGGCCGTGGCTTGGCACAATCACTCTGAATTGCGAAGCCGCCATACCTTGTTCATCAGAGTGAGCTTGCGCACCCAACACGCCGAGCCCATGCAGAGCGAGCACCCCAGCAACACGACTAAATGTTCCTGGTCGGTCGGGGCTTACAACCGTGACTGAGTCATCAGCAACACCGAACGTCACCGCACCGCCTGCCATCATCTCAAGTACTTCAGCGTCGGGGAACAATCGCCACTGCGCTTCTTCGACTCCGGCCCCACCGAGCACGAGGTGAACCCGACGCACCAAGTCATTCACCAGCTCGGCTTTCCATGTACCCCAAGCTGCAGTACCTGTTGCCAAACTGTCGGCTTCTGTTAATCCGTGCAAAAGATCTAGTACCAAAGGCGTTTTCACTTCTTCAGCAACCATTGTGATCGTTGCGCTATCGGCCAAATCACGTCGTGTTGCGACATCAGGCAATAGCAAGTGGTTCTTCACCATTGAACAAATCACTTGCGTGTCTTCAGCATTCAGACCAAGACGCGGTCCGATGCGTTCAACCATCGCCACACCAACGTCAGTGTGATCGCCGGGATAACCCTTGCCGATGTCATGAAAGAGTGCGCCAAGTACAAGAAGATCTGGACGCGCCACACGGTCGGCCCATGTTGCAGCATTCGCTGTTGCTTCCCACAAATGTCGGTCGACTGTAAAGCGGTGATAAGCGTTGCGTTGGGGCTTACTGCGATTCGGTGCCCACTCGGGTAATACTTTGACCCACAACCCGCGCTGATCAAGTGCTTCAAGCACTGGGATCGCATCATGAGCAGTCAATAGCAAGCCAACGAAATCATCAATCGCCCCGACTGGCCATGGTGTCGGCATCGTAGGACACGACTGCGCCAAGCGATCGAGAGTCGGCCGATCAATGCGCGCCTTATGTCGGGCGGCTGAGGCAGCGACGCGCAATAACAATGTCGGATCAGTTGCGGGATCGACAGTTTCATCTAGATGTACCTCACCATGGTGCAGGATCACTCCTGGCGCAAGGTGTTGATCTGCGACAGGCTTTGTTCTCGCTGCCGACACCCGCGCCCATACTTCGTCGCCAACCCACGCGACCGAACGCCCAGCGTTTGAAAGCGCTGCAACAAGGGCATCAGCATTTTGATATCCACATAGGTCGGCTACGACATCTTGATCTTCGAGGTGCATCACTTCAACTGCACGTCCGACATGACGATGCAAGGCAACCCGCACCGCCATCAGCACATCACGACCCGCATCGAGTGCATCACGATCAGAACGGGTGATTTCAACGCCAGAAGCTTCGGCCCAAAGCAGTGCATGAATATCGCGCAGACCTCCGTAACCCTCTTTCAGGTTCGGCTCAAGCAAGAATGCAACTTCACCATTTTCTTGTTGTCGCTCGCGGACTCGTTGCATCAATTGAGGAAGGCGATTTGCGGCGCTGGCCTTCCAGGCCTTTACTCCTTCAACACTGAGTTCGTTCGCCAAAGATTCATCACCGGCTAACAGGCGCACACTTAACAACGCAGTCGCTGCATCGAGTTCAGACTTTGCTAGTTCAACGGCTTGTTTAACTGTGCACACTGAATGACCAAGTTTGGTACCCGAGTCCCAAATTGGGTACCAAATTTTTGAGGCAAGGTCGTCAATGTTTTTTGCTCCGTCATGGATCAACATGATGTCTAAGTCGCTAAACGGAGCCAACTCACCCCGCCCGTATCCACCCACAGCAACAAGTGCGACCCGCTTCGAAACCTTGACCGATTCACAAGCAGCCGCCCAAATTTCGCGAATCCACTGATCGGTCGCATCACACAACGCATGGGTCAAACGCACTCCGCGCAATTTTGTGTCAGCGAGAACTTGCTGGCGGCGTTCCATTCATACAGTCTGACCGAAAACGGAGACAACAAACCATTTCAGGCTTGAGTTCTTATTGGTTCTTCTTGCGCATCATGACGGTGGCCGCTTTCCAGGCTCCCCATTCGATCCCTGGTTCAACGAGTGCTTCGTCAATATCAACCCATGTTGCCGGGCTCAATCCGTACACATCATCAGGGAATGAACGTTCAGCAAATTCGTCGCGGCTGACCGGCGAGCACCCAAGATTGCTGAACAATTCAGTGATCGGTCGAGTTGCCTGACGAAAGATTGCCAGCGGGTTCGTCCGTTGTTCAAAGACATCTCGAGATAACAGCTCAACCAAATTATCGTGGACTTCGGCAGAGACCTGAGCGATCACGGATATATAAAGATCTCCGACCCGAGAGTCGGAGATCTTCTGTTCATCACAATGTTGTCGGATTAAACGTTCAACCCACTTGGCGACGACTCGGTCGGAAGTCTCGAGAAGTCGAGTTGAGTACTGATCCACCTGCTCTATGCAAGCAGACTTTTCGTCAATTCACTCACCCAAGATCAAAGAGCAACTGTTGTCGTTGGGGTCACTCCTGGTCCCAAAAGATCCAGAACGTCATGCAAGATCTGGCGGGCCTCATGCAATTGATCTCGGGTTGGCTGTGAACCATCGCTAGGTTGCACCAAAGAACGAACCTGAGCGAGCAACAACAATGCATCAGAGTTGCCTTGTTCATTTGCTTGTGGCTCAAGGCGATCAACGATGGCGATGATTCGCCCAACTGCAGATGCAATTCGTGCATCACGAACTTGCTGCAAAGCATCACGGACAACTTGTCGAGCATCAACTGTTGGATCATTCAATACCTGATCTTGGGCTGCCCGCAAGATAGTGAGCAATTGTTCTTTCACGGCGGCAGGAGCATCTGATGCTTGCACCGCAGCGATCACACCGGCAAGAGTCAATGACGCTCGAGCTGCTGGATGATCTCTCAACGCATCTTTTGCTAATTCCATGGCCGCTTCAAACACATCGTGGTCGGGCAAAGTTCCAGCATCGAGAATCGCTTTCACTTCTTGCAAAGCGGCAATGGCAGCGACTGCAGCATCAGAAGCATTGCCGTCAAGTAAGCGCAAGGCTTCGGTGACTTGAGCAAGTTGACGGGGTAACTGTTGATCATCACGGACATGCCCAATTTCTGGGGTTTCATTTTCGGGGTTTTCGCCGCCAATACGGGTGTACACCAGAGTTGCAACATTGGCGAAGACTGCACGAACTTCAGCGGCCGGGATCACTTCACCGGCGTCGAGCCGAATTTGAAGTGCCGCCAGAGCTTCTAAGGCAGCATCTCGCGCTTCGCTTTGGGGCAAGGCATTAAGTGCTGTTGTGGCTCGAGCAATGTTCTTAGCCAAGTCATCGTGACGGTGTTCAGAATCATGATGGTCGTCTTCAGGGGATTCAGATTGATTGTCGTCGCTTGAGTCGTCGCTTGAGTCATCACCTGTCTCGCTACCTGAGTCATTTGAGGGCAGGGCAACAATAGTGTCTGAAGGAATCGAAGTCGTTGACGAATTATTAGTACGACGACGCTTTGGTTCTGAAGTCGATGGCACAACAGAGTTCGAAGTTTCTGAATCATCATCTTCGGTTGTCGGAATAGTTGTTGGCGGCACACTTGAACGCGACCGATCTTGTCGCGGAACCGATGATCGCGGCACTTCAGTTGATTCAGTTTCGTTTTCATGTGAGTCTCCGCCCGACGCGAGCAGCGGGCTTGAGCTCAGGGCGATAGGTGTCATCAAGATGGCCAAAGTTGGGAGTACATAGCGACGCTTCATGGTTTGTCCTTTGTGTTGAGAATTGTGTGGGTTGACGTTGAGATCGGGTTTTACAAATTACGGAGCGACTGAACCAAGATCGGCAATTGCCTGATCGATCACTTCAAGATCGGCATCCAATGACGCCAGGTCGCTTTCAACTGCCGCCAATTGCGGATCACTGATGGTTGTCGCTGCCACAGTCGACGGACTTTGGTCTGATTCGGACTTGCTTGAACCATTGCTGCAGCCCATGACAAACAGGCTCGTAATGGCCAGTGTCATGTAAAACTTGAGGGGTTTCGTATTCATTGACGCTCGCTGACGGGATCTGCTGGGTGACTGGCGGTCGCCCAGAACGAAGTAGTCACGCCACACAGACACACAAGGTTTGGTGGTTTTGAGATATTTGTCCCGTGCTTGGCAGCGATCGGTCTTTAGATGCCACATCCCCTCTATATGGTGAAGGCATGGGATTCTTTGAAGCACGCAAACAGCGCCAGGCCGCTAAAGCCGCCGCTAAGCAAGCAGCTCAGCAACAAGCACAACTGCAAGGTTGGCAGACAGACGCTGATTCTCTCAATGCAATGCTCGAGATCGTTCGCGATTGCCGAAATGGCAAAATCGGCGAACAGTTCACCGATACCGGCGACTACGGGTTCATGTTGAAAAAAGGTTATTTTGCCGTGGCATTTTTACAAGTTGGATTTCTCGAAAATGTTCGGGCACCAACGAAATACAGCGGTGGTTACGGCGGGGTTTCTTTCCCTATTTTTGG
>WLMQ01000096.1 GCA_009700145.1 Actinomycetota bacterium | reverse complement strand
CTTTGGATCTTCTTTGCGAAGAACTCGTGTGCCAAGAATGCTGCTACCGGTCACGTCAAAACCCCCGTGTACATCAACTGAGAACTGCTCTCAGCACCTGCGACCTTACTCTGAGCAGGCTGACCGTGTCACGGTCGAGACCAGGTTTAGGGAGTGCTGATCGAGGTTGCCAGGGAGACCGGAACTTCGGGAGCGTTCTTGGCGGCTTCTACGGCAGCCTTCGCCGCGGCTTCGTTGACCTTGACCGAGATGATCTGAGTCACGAGATCGTAGGGCCAACCCGCGGGCAGGTCGATAGGTGCGGCTGAGTCTCCGACGATTTGCTGGCGGGCCTCGCCAGCGACCACGAATCCCAATTCTTCGCGGGCGGCATCTTGAATGCCGTCGGGAGTCTTGAGTCGGTCGACTTCGGTCTGCAGTTCGTCAGTGGCCTTTTTGATCGTGTCGAGCTCGGTTTGGCGACTATCAATTTCGGTGCGCTGGCCAAACCACGAGGTCAGAGGTAGCACCAAAAATGAGTTTCCGAAAGAGAATACGACCACCAAGAAGCCGACGAGTAGAGCTGCCCGTCCGAGAAATTTCGGGACGATGCGTTCAGAGCGGGGGGTCGGACGGGTGAGATCAGAAACGGCGGCCAACTTGGCGCGGGCTGTTTTTGTGGCACCCTTCTTGGTGGCTTTGCGAAGGCGACTTGGCGAGCGCGGAATACTGGAAGTCTTGTTACCGCGGGCCATCTCTCTATTCTGCCCGTTTTGAGCATCCAAGTGGGATCATCCCTGCGAGGGCCCGCTTTTGAGACGTTCTACTGAATGAATTCAGGCAAGGGGAGCCAGCGCGGAGCGTCCACGGAAGGCTGCGGTTTCGCCCAACTGTTCTTCGATGCGTAACAACTGGTTGTACTTCGCAACGCGATCGCTACGAGCTGGTGCGCCAGTTTTGATTTGGCCACAGTTGGTAGCAACAGCAAGGTCAGCAATAGTCGCGTCTTCGGTTTCGCCGCTGCGGTGACTCATTACGCTTGTATAGCGGTGGCGTGAAGCAAGTTCGACGGTTTCAAGTGTTTCGGTGAGTGTTCCGATTTGATTGACCTTGATGAGCACACTGTTGCCAACTTTGCGTTCAATACCCATTGCTAGGCGAGCCGCATTCGTCACAAACAAATCGTCGCCAACGAGTTGAACCTTGTTGCCGAGTTCTTTGGTGAGTGAACTCCAACCGTCCCAGTCGTTTTCGGCCATGCCATCTTCAATTGACACGATGGGATAGGTATCCACAAGTCGAGCCCAATAGGCAACGAGTTCATCGCTCGACAACACTTTGCCTTCGCCGGCCAAGTGATAACGACCATCTTTGTAGAGCTCGCTCATCGCTGGATCAAGGGCAATTGCGATGTCGGTGCCAGGAGTAAAACCAGAGGCCGTAATTGCTTCAACCAAAATTTTGATGGCATCTTCGTTAGTCGAGAGGTTCGGGGCAAAGCCACCTTCGTCACCAACTGCCGTTGACAAACTCTTGCCATTCAGAATCTTTTTGAGTTGGTGATATGTCTCGGCGCCCCAACGAAGAGCTTCGCGGAAACTCGGCGCACCGATGGGCATGATCATGAACTCTTGAAGGTCAATGGTGTTGTCGGCGTGAGCGCCTCCGTTGATGACATTCATCATAGGAACGGGAAGAACATGCGAGTTCGGTCCACCCACATAACGCCACAACGGAAGTCCGAGTGAATTCGCTGCTGCTTTAGCTACCGCCAAACTTGTACCCAACATTGCATTGGCACCGAGACGGGCTTTGTTGGGGGTGTCATCAAGATCTTTGAGCACGATGTCAACCATGCGCTGTTCAAGGGCATCGCAACCGACGAGTGCACTTTCAATTTCGCCGTTCACAAAACCGACTGCGGTGAGAACTCCTTTGCCGCCATAGCGACGACCACCATCACGCAATTCGACGGCTTCGTGTTCACCAGTACTTGCACCTGAAGGGACCATGGCGCGACCGCGTGCTCCGGAGTCGAGTTCGACTTCAACCTCAACTGTGGGGTTGCCTCGGGAGTCGAGAACTTCTCGTCCAAAAATGCTGATGATTTCGGTCATGACCACAAACTAGTGAAGCCAACACCCAAACTCATCAGGCGTCAGTGTGTCGTTCAGCATTTTGTCGGTGAATATTGCTGACTTTTCGTAAGGCAACCTCAGGATCGACCCCACGGCGGCGACATTCGGCCACAACTTCTAACAAATGCATTCCGAGGTCTGCGACATCGCTCAGTGCTTGTGGGGCGTGGCTAGGTGTCTCGATAGGGATGCCAGCCTTGGTGGCGCGTTTCAAAATTGCCGACGCATAGGCCAAAGACCCTGTTGCTTGGGGAATGCCATCAAATGGACCAGCCACGATTCCCTTGGCCGCTTTTTCGGCCTTCTTGATGTCATCCCACGACTTCACGAGAGCGTCGGCATCGATATCTGAACCAGCGGTTGGGGCGAATACATGCGGGTGTCGTCTTACCAACTTGTCATGAATTCCACGGGCGACATCGCCCATGGTGAAGCGACCTTCTTGTTCGGCGATAGCTGCATGAAATTCAATTTGGTACAGCAGGTCGCCAAGTTCTTCAAGCAGATGATCGTCGGTTTGCGCATCATCAATGTCAAGCGCCGCAATCGCATCAACTACCTCGTATGTCTCTTCTAACAAATATGTCGTGAGCGTTTGGTGGGTTTGCTCTCGGTCCCATGGGCACTCGCGACGAAGAGTGCGGGCAAGTTCGTGGAAGGCGACAAGATCTTGCCCAACCGGCACGCGTAATTGCGGAATGTACATCGAAGTGAGATGATCGGCTTCAATCGAGTGGTCGAGTTCGCTCCATGGCACAGTCATCACTACTTCGTCGGGTAACCCGAGATGATGCAAGATGACGACCGGCAAGTCATCGTTGCTTACATTGTCAGCGTCTTCTGCTGCCAATTTGATATCTGACAAAACCCAATTGGCATGGCAGTGTGCAACGAGCAGCGGTCCAGTTAAGCCAGCGGCGGCCGTGGCGAATTGATGTCCATCTATGAGACGTACGCTGTTTTCAACTGGATCAATTCCAAGGCGGGCCCAGGCAATTTCTAAAAATCCCATCGCAGGATTGACGACACATTCAACCCGATCATCGGACATCAAAAGCCGCACAGTGCGCTCAAGTACTAAGGGCGATCCGGGAACTGCATACAAAATTTCGCCGAACTCGATTGCGGCGGCGACAAGATCGTTGGCGATACCCAGGTAAACAGCATCAAAAGTTCCAGAAGTTTCGTAGCGCTCATCAAAAGTGATTGCATCAACAACTAAGTGTGCGCTGGGATGTTGGGCAGTACGCAAGTAGCGATGCTTGTGAGTAGCAATCCGTTGACGAGTGTGGTCGGTGATGTATTCATCGGCCGATGGACCAAGCCCAATGATTTCAATACGGGGCTTGTCGGCGTAGGGCATTAGCCGACAGCGACGACGCCGAGAGTTTCGGCGTCCCAATGACCGTATTCGGGGCTGATCCAAATTTTGGCGTCTTGAAGAACTGCTCGCCCAGCCGCAACTGCTCCATCGCCACTAATCAAGTTGGCGACATCGTCGGCAACTTCATCAAATGGACGAACGAGTAATACGACCCAACCAACGGTTGGGATTTCAAACGAAGCAGTTGCATGGTTAACTTTGGCTTCGGTCAGGGCAGTTAAAAACTCAGGGGTAATTTGGCTTTCGAAATTTGATTGCTCGAGGCATGCGCTACCAGAAGCTTGGTCTTGCAGAGCACCACCGTTAGTTGCCGAAGAGTCAATAGAAACTTCTTGGGCGATTGCTGCAAAATCTTCGCCGACTGCCAGTCGGGCAGTGACGGCGTCAATTTCTTCTTGTGTTGCAACCAAAATCGCTCGTAAGCAAACGGCACCAGATTGAGTGCTCTGTCCTTCATACAACGCCTTAAGATCATCGATGTTGACGTCAAATTCTCGGTTGGCAACCGACTGCGAAGCGCTGGCGAGAACATAAAAGTCTTGAACGACCTGTGGAGCGTCATTGAAGCCCGTTTCGCCCTGCAAGGCGGTCAATGCAGCATTGCGATCTTCGTCGGTGATTGAAATTCCGGCTTCGTCAAGTGCTGCGATGACTGCTTCGGTTGAGATCCAGTTCTGCACAATGCCCTGTGCAACTACGATGTCAAGATTTCCGCTCGTCAAGAAGGCCTCAGGTACAGCGGCGGCGTATCCGAGGAGAAGATCGTCGAATTCGCTATTTGAAAGTGACTCGTCATTGAATCGAACGGCGTCTTTGGTGACCGATGAACACGAGGTTGCAGTCGTCATGGCGGTGAGAGCGAGAACAGTCAGTAAAATGAGTCGGCGAGGAGTAAGCACGATCAACAAAACTACCCTGCCGACTGGGCGGGAAAGAGTTCGCCCAAGAAATTCACCAAGAATGAGGCCGGCTCTTGTCCGCGCGGAATGGGAATCACGAGTTGGCGTACCGCTTCTTTATGGATCGCCTCGCGTGAAAGTCGGCGCAGGCGAGCCGTTTCGCTCACTTTCAAATCAATGGGGCCAAGTCGAGCCTGGTGGCTAGCGATATTGAGTTCATGGAGGCCCAAGCGGTGGCATTGGGCGCGTAGCAACCCAACAGCAAGGAGCGTCTCGGCTGGCTTGGGCACCGGACCGTAGCGATCGTTCCATTCGTTGCGAATATCTTCAACCTCTTCAGGTGTCGTCACCAATGCCAACCGACGATAAGCCTCAAGCCGCAGTTCTTCTTTGGTGACGTAGTCCTTGGGCAAGAACGCGTCGGTCGGTACATCGATTCGAATCTCGGAGGGCTGGCTGATGGGTTCACCCTTCATTTCACCGACTGCCTCGGTCACCATTTGGCAATACAGGTCGTAGCCGACAGCGGCGATGTGTCCACTTTGCGATTCGCCGAGCAAGTTTCCGGCGCCACGAATTTCGAGGTCGCGCATCGCGATCTTGAAGCCACTGCCGAGTTCTGTTGATTCGCCGATTGTCCGCAAACGTTCGTACGCCTCTTCGGTAAGAACTTTGTCTTTCGGATAAAACAAGTAGGCGTAGGCGCGCTGTCCGCTCCGACCAACGCGACCGCGCAACTGGTGCATTTGCCCGAGTCCTAAAAGGTCGGAGCGTTCAACAACCAACGTGTTCACTGTTGGCATGTCAATTCCGCTTTCGATGATGGTCGTACACACGAGCACATCAAAATTACCTTCCCAGAAATCAACGACAACTTGTTCGAGGGTGCCTTCGTCCATTTGGCCGTGAGCAATTGCAATGCGCGCCTCTGGAACGAGTTCTCGTAATCGCTCGGCACATTCTTCAATTGATTGCACTCGGTTGTGTACCCAGAAAACTTGGCCCTCGCGCAGTAGTTCACGACGAATCGATTCAACGGCAACTCGTTCGTCGTATTCGCCAACGAAGGTGAGAATTGGTTGGCGATCAGCTGGGGGAGTTTGTAACAAACTCAGGTCACGGATACCGACCAAGCTCATCTCTAACGTTCGCGGGATAGGTGTGGCAGTCAGTGTGAGAACGTCAACGTCGGCTTTGAGGTGTTTCATGGTTTCTTTATGTTGCACGCCAAATCTTTGTTCTTCGTCAACGATGAGCAGTCCAAGATTTTTGAACTTCACATTGTTCGATAAGAGTCGGTGAGTGCCAATCACGCAATCGACTTCGCCTGATTCGAGACCTTTAATAACTTTCGTTGCTTCGGCGTTGGTGAGGAAGCGCGACAAGACTTCGACGCGAATGGGATAACCCGCAAAACGATCGGAGAATGTGTTGCCGTGTTGTGAAGCGAGCAACGTTGTTGGCACCAATACTGCGACTTGCATTCCATCTTGGATTGCCTTGAAGGCAGCGCGAACTGCAATCTCGGTTTTACCGAAGCCGACGTCACCGCAGACCAAGCGATCCATCGGGAATGGCCGTTCCATATCGGCCTTGGTGTCTTCGATGGCTTTCTTCTGGTCGGGAGTTTCAACGTACGGAAACGAATCTTCCATCTCAAACTGCCAAGGAGTATCGAGCCCGAAGGCATGACCCTGTGCGCTCACCCGCTTTTGATAGAGCACAACGAGTTCTTGAGCGATTTCGCGAACCGCGCTGCGCACTTTTGATTTTGACTTCGCAAAATCACCTCCGCCTAAACGATGCAGAACCGGTGTTTCGCCACCGACGTAATGACGAACGGTGTCAATCTGATCGGAAGGCACATACAACTTGTCGCCACCCTTGTAGGCAAGCAGCAAGTAATCACGTTCAATGCCGCCGACTGTGCGTTTGACCATGCCCTCGTACTTGGCAACTCCGTGAATGTAATGAACGACGTAGTTGCCAGTCTTGAGATCTTCAAAGACTGTTCCGCCTTCGCGTTTTTTTGGACGTGGTTGGCGATGTGAGCGACGTCGACCAGTGATGTCTGCTTCGGTAATAACTGCGACTTTTGCTGATGGAATACTGAAGCCACGATGTAGTGAAGTGACGACAATCGCTCCACCCTTATTGGTGAGGTTGGGCGCCTTGCCGTCGACAAGCTCGTGGTAAATATCGAGTTGTAGTCCGGCATTGCTAAATATCTCGCTGAGTCGTTGAGCCGAACCGTCTCCATCGGCGGCAACCACGATGCGATATCCCTGCGACAACAAAGTGCGCATACGTTCGGCGATACCTTCACCGCTGCCGCCCATCGCGCCCCAACCGCTTGCTTCCATGAGCGGCATATCAGGACCATCGGCAACCGGAATGAGATTCCACGAGCCTCGTGTTTCGCTCAGGAGTCGATCGGGCGGTGAGTACAGGCGCGGAAAATCGCGTTCGGCATCACGTGCCCAAGACGACGCAAGTGCCCGAGCGAGGTCGGCTTCTTCGGCAAGAAGATCGGCGGCACGATCGCGCATGCGTCGTGGTTCGATCAGCAACATTTTCGAACCGCGAGGCAAGATGTCGCTCAATAATGTGGGCGATTCGGTCAGCCATGGAAGCCAACTCTCCATGCCGTCGAAAAGCGAACCTTCGCTGAGGCGTTCCCAGTGTTCGCGACCCCAAGGTTCGGCGCTCACCATTGATGCAGCGCGTTCTCGAACTGCTTCACTCAGAATCAATTCACGGGCTAGGAAAATTGCGACTTCATCAAGATCGTTATCGCTTCGCTGATCATGGACCGAGAAATTGGTCAATCGATCAACTTCATCGCCCCATAAGTCAATACGAATGGGCGCATCGGCTGTTGAAGGAAAGACGTCAATGATTGCGCCACGTCGCGCAACTTCGCCGCGGTGTTCAACGAGTTCCTCGCGTCGATAGCCACCATTGACCAAAGTGCGCATCAAGTCATCAGGAT
>WLMQ01000095.1 GCA_009700145.1 Actinomycetota bacterium | reverse complement strand
CTTCTTGCCAAAAAAGGCTGAGATATACCGTTTCATCGAGCGTTACCTGTCGGCTTGCCTGCGTAGACATTGTGGTCGGGCGAATACTGTGTGGTCATGGGGATCACATCAAAACTTTCGCCGTTGCCACTTGATGATGCCGAAATTCTGAAGCAGTTACCTGAGGCAGAACTTTTGGCGTTGCTCACTGCTGTTGCGCACATCACCGATGACCTCGACGTGCTTGACGATCGGCTCTATCCGAACCTCTTAACTTTGCGTGAACCACAAAGTGGTTACACCGAAGAGCAGCAAACATTGGCGCGCGACATTGTGATGCGTGGTCTACGTAAATTCCGTGACGAGCAAAAAGGTATTCCTGCACGACCTTCACTTGATCGTTTACACACGATCATGCAATTCGTCGCTGGCGAACCAGTGAGTGAACGTTACGTGCCGTTGCTTCTTGAAGAGTTGGCTCTCGATGGCGATCAACTTCGTGCACCGCAGTGGAATAAAGCATCCATTGCTCCCGATCGTGAGTTCTCGGCCATCATTATTGGTGCGGGAATGTCGGGTATTGCCGCAGCCCATCGTCTTCGCCAAGCCGGAGTACCAGTAACCATTCTCGAAAAAAACGAAGATGTTGGTGGCACGTGGCTCGAAAACAAATATCCCGGTTGCCGCGTTGACATTCAAAACCACATGTACAGCTACAGCTTTGCGCAGCGCCATGACTGGCCATTTTTCTTTAGCCCTCGCCAAGTTCTGCATGAGTACTTCCGTAATTGTGCCGAAGAATTCGGTTTGCTACCCATCATCAATTTCAAGACCGAAGTTGAATCTGCTGTTTGGGATGAAGATGCCCAGCAGTGGGTTGTGACGTCGATCAACGCTGCTGGTACCAAGCGTGTCGACCGCGCGAACATTTTGGTGTCTGCTGTTGGGCAATTGAATCGACCGAATTTTCCCGATATTGCAGGCATTGATTCTTTCGCCGGCGAGGCTTTTCACTCAGCGACATGGAATTTCAATGTTGATCTCACTGGCAAAAAAGTTGCCGTCATCGGAACAGGTGCCAGTGCGTGCCAGTTCATTCCGCAAGTTGCTAAGCAAGCGGGAGAGTTGTATGTGTTCCAGCGCACGACCCCGTGGATGATTCCGGCACCGCGTTATCAAGAAACTGTTCCGAATGGTTTTAACTGGATGCTGTCTCATGTTCCGTTCTACGCCGAGTGGTATCGCTTCTCGATGTTCTGGCGCGGCGCTGAAGGTATGTTGCCGGCAGCAACTGTTGATCCTGATTACCCGCCAACAGAAAAGTCGGTCGGTCTCATGAACGAGATGATGCGACAGATGTTGATCGAGTGGACGAATGCTCTCACCGAGGGTGATGAAACTCTGAGAGCTCAGTTAACTCCGAATTACCCGCCTCTTTCAAAGCGCTTCGTCGTTGATGATGGCGCGTTTGCTCTCACATTGCGTCAACCGCATGTGAGTTTGGTGACCGACAAGATTGAACGTATTGAATCAACAGGTATCCGCACATCTGATGGGCAACTTCGTGAAGTTGACGTGATCATTTATGGAACGGGTTTCAAGGCGAGTCAATTCTTGACCCCAATGAAGGTGACGGGACGCAACAAGACCGATCTGCACGAACAATGGGCTGGCGATGCTCGTGCCTATTTGGGCGTGGTCATTCCAAACTTCCCGAACTTCTTCTGTTTATATGGGCCCAATACCAACATCGTCGCTAATGGATCGATTATTTATTTCAGCGAGTGCGAGGTGTATTACTTGGTTGAGTGCGCGCGGCTTTTGCTTGAATCAAACTTGGGTTCGCTCGATCCACAGCAAGAAGTTCACGATAAATACAACGAACGTATTGACGCAGCGAACAAATTACGAACGTGGGGCTTCTCAACAGTGAGTAGTTGGTACAAAAATGCCCACGGGCGCACCGCGCAAAACTGGCCGTTCAGCGTTCTTGAGTTCTGGGAACAAACTCGTGTCCCCGAAAGCAGCGATTACAAATTGGTTTCGAAGTAAGGACTGTGATGAGCGAACACATCAAATACACGCGTGACGGCAAGATCGGCACGATCACCATTGATCGTCCCGAGAAGAAGAATGCGATGACCTTTGCGATTCTTTTCGACTTCATCGAAACAGTGCAGCATGCGGGCGAAGACGATATTGCAGCGCTCGTCATCACCGGAGTCCCTGGGGCTTTTTGTGCGGGAACCGATTTGGCAGATCTGTCAACGATCCCTGGTGCACAACGGGGTTTACGTGGCTCGGCTGAAGAAACCGAAAAATGGTGGCCAATCGTTCAATGTCCTAAGCCGACGATCTGCGCGATTGACGGCCCAGCCGTTGGTATGGGAGCCGAGTTCACATCGCAGTGCGACATTCGTTTGGCCTCAACCAATGCGAAGTTCGCCTGGAACTTTGTGCACCGCGGACTTGTGCCCGATACTGGAGCCGGAACGTGGTTGCTGCCGCGAATCATCGGAGTGCAAAATGCATTACGACTTACTTACACCGGCGATATGATCGATGCTGCCGAAGCTTTGCGACTTGGCTATGTTCTCGAAGTCGTCGAGTCCACTGAGCTATTGCCTCGGGCCTACGAGCTTGCAGAACGAATTGCCACGGGCTCACCCCATAGTTTGAAACTCATCAAAGAACTCACGTACATGGGCCTCACCGCTCCAGTTTCAGAACATATGGAACGCCACACGTCGGCGATGTCGGCAAGTTTTAAGAGTGATGATCATCGCGAAGGCGTGGCCTCGTTTCTTGAACGGCGCCCCGCGAATTTCACTGGACGTTAAGCCAAGCGTCACCCTTTTTATGGAGATCTCTACTACTAGATCGGCAACGATGTCATTATGAGAATTTTGCTTACCAACGACGATGGAATCGATTCAGTCGGATTGCACGTTTTAGCCCGTGCGATGCGTCCCTTTGGTGAAGTGGTGATTGTCGCACCCGATCGCGAATTCTCGGGTGCTGGTGCCGCACTTGGTGCATTGCACCTGATTCAACCTGAAGTGCATCGTGCTCATGTTGAGGGCATCGATGAAGCATGGGCGGTCACTGGTCCGCCGGCACTTTGTGTGATGTTCTCTCGCCTTGGTGCATTCGGTGCGCCGTTTGATTTAGTTGTTTCTGGGATCAACCCCGGTGCCAACGTCGGTCGTTCGGTGTACCACTCCGGAACCGTTGGTGCTGCTCTCACGGCGCGTAACGGTTTGATCTCGGGTATCGCAGTCAGCCAAGCCGTCACCGGATTTGGCGTTGAGGGTCAAGGCTGGGACGAAATGTTGGTCGGTCAAAAATGGGAAACAGCGGCTTCAGTGACGGCCGCCTTTGTTGAAGGACTGGTGGCCAACATGCCGACCAATCCGATTGTGGTCAACATCAATGTGCCCAACACCGAACTCAGCGAAATCAAAGGCTGGAAGTCAGCTCGTCTTGGTCATGAACCGCCACGTCGTATGAGTACCGCCAACCTTGAACCCAAAGAAGGCCATGAAGGAAGTTTCTACGTCCGTATGGCGTGGGGCGATGCTGCTGAACTACCAACTGACACTGATGGCGGAATGGTTGCTGATGGTTATGTCGCAGTCAGCTATCTCAGTTCGATCGTCAATACAGAACGAGATGATGTTGGCGCGGCCGAGTCGGCGATGACTCGATTGATTAACGGCTAATAACCAAGTTCGTTCTATAGAACGATGACTGGTGTGCCAATCTGGGCGAAGTCCCACGTGAAATCGGCGTCAAGATTTGCCTGTCTCTGACATCCACCTGACAAACGTGTGCCAAGTTCGGCGTCAGTTTGATACGGCGTGTTGTCTGCGACATGAATGGGTAGCGCGTGAAACCCGATAGCTCCGATATCAGTCTTCAGCCAGCGCACCATCTTGTAGAGGTAGGCCTTACCGTTCCATGCAGTTGACACATCAGAACGGCTATACACCGCGTGAGTGCCGCGGGTTTCATTGTTGTATTTGCTGCCTGATATCAGCCACGAACGAATGACCACATTGTCATCGCCGACTGCCCAAATGCGTTGTCCAGCTCGGTCATAAACTAATCGGCGGCCAGTACCTGAATTTGCGGGAAGTGGGGGAGCATCTGGTCCGCTTGTTGCAACTGATGAAAGTTCGTAACCAAGAAGATCGACTGCGCCGGGGGCGGGGGGCGGGGTGTGAATGACGAGAGATGTTTCATCGGGCCACACACCAACAGAAAGCGCTGTTTCGCGGCCAGTCTTTCCATCAACAAAAAGGTCGCGGGCGGTTTGGAGTTTCTTGACTGCGTCGACAGTCGCGTTGTCGTAGGTGCCAGTTGCAGTTCCCGCCAAGAAACCAGCGGTAATCAAGGCATTCTGTAGGCAAGTGACACTTTCGCCGATGTCTCCACTAGCAAGCGAACGTACTGTCAAAGAACAAGCTGTCGATGCGGTGGGGTCGTCGCCAGCAAGGTCTTGGACCTCAGCGGCAGGAGCACTTGAGTCAACGGCAACAACGGTCGTGGTGGTCTCTTCAACAACGGGAGCAATATCAACAATTGAGTTTTCGACAACGACGGTGGTGTCGGGTGACGCAGCGCCAGAACCTGAGCCACCGTTCACCACGGCAGCAACCAGGCAACCAAGTACGACGACGCCGATGCCGGCCATCATGATTTTGCGTTGTTGAGGAGTCGTCATAAGGGGGTCATCAGAACTGGGTGAAGCCAAAAATTACGGCGAAATCAGGTTACTCAGCGATAGCGCGCTGGTGTTGGCATGGTGACGAGAGTCAAGTGCTAATTGGGGTTGGGCACTAGGCCCGGAGTGCATTGGCCACTATCTCCATGAGGTGGTTCCAACCTTTGAGATCGGGCATGAGATCGGAGGCGAGGTCAATGCTGGCGAGTCCGATGGCTGTTGATTGCATCATGACCGCGACCGAGTAGGGGTCGACATCGGCACGAATGATTCTCTTGACTTGAGTTGTCTTGACCACGTCACTGATTTGTCTCAATAGTTGACGTTGGATGTCAGCGACATGTTTGGCCAGTACAGGGTCTTCTAAGGCCGCAGCCAAAACTTGGACGCGTTCGGCGCGAGCCGCAATGCTTTCGGGTTGATTTGGTTGGACGGTCATCTCTTTCAGAATCAGCATTGGGTCGCTGGAGTCAGCACTGAAACTGAATGCTTCGGAAACGAGATCGGTAATCGCGCGCATCTTGCGAACAAAGCGCTCGGCTAACGCGGCGTTGATGAGGGCTCGACGATTTTTGAAAAACCAATAAAGCGAACCAGTTGTCATATCGGCGTGTTCAACAATGTCTTTCAGCCGAGCGCCGTCAATGCCGTCACGGTCGATCATGAAAAGCGTGCTGTCAATTAAACGAAGGCGGATCGCGCTGTCGGTGTTTTCCATGCCGCGAGTCATACGGTAAAGTCTACACATCGTGGTTTGAACAATGTTTATGGCAGTATCGGGTATGTCGCAAACTCGCTGGACCACTAAAAATATTCCTGATAATTCGGGTCGAACCATCTGCATCACTGGAGCAAATTCTGGACTCGGCCTTGAAGCAGCTCGCAATCTTGTGGGTGCTGGGGCTCATGTGATCATGGCGTGTCGCAATGTCGAAAAGGCCGAGGCGGCCGCCCAAAGCGTTCGCGCCGGCAAAGGTTCGGTCGAAGTTCGGCAACTCGACTTGGCAAGCTTGGCTTCAATTCGTCGATTCAGTGAGCAGTTACTGGCAGACGGGATTGAACTTGACGGGTTGATGAATAACGCCGGGCTCATGGCTCTTGATCAAAGTCGAACTGAAGACGGATTCGAAACTCAAATAGGGGTGAATCATCTTGGGCACTACGCCTTGACCGGCTTACTACTCCCATCCTTAATGAAGCGGCCCAACAGTCGCATTGTGAACGTGTCGAGTATGGGACATATTCCCGGCAAAATTCATCTCGATGATCTGATGTGCGATCGCCGTAGGTACAGCCGGTGGGGTGCGTACTTTCAAAGCAAGTTGGCCAACATCTTGTTTACGAATGAACTTGAACGTCGATTGCGAGAAACCCAATCAACGACGATTGCATTGGCGGCTCATCCCGGCACGGCACGAACAGAACTTGGCAAGAGTGGCAGTTCGGCAACGAACTTCGTCATGCGACGGCTGACACCTGTGCTCACGCGGACAGGTGTTCAGGGTTGTGAATCACAGGTGCGCGCAATGGTCGATACGAGTGCAACTGGTCGTGAATATTACGGACCGAAGTATCAAATGTTTGGTGCACCAGTCAAGGTCACTCCAAGCAAGCGGGCACGCAACATGAATGACGCACGACGTTTGTGGGAAATCAGCGAAGAACTGACTGGCGTGAAATACCCGTTCTAGTTGTTGGGCTTGACTTCGTTCAGTTCAATGCGGTTGCCGCTTGGATCATGAATGAAGATTTGACGATTCACTCCGGCCATTTCAGGTGCAAGCCGATACTTCAAACCTTTGGCTTCTAAATGGCGAGCGCAATCATTGATGTCAGTCACTGCGAGTGCAAAATGTTGATTGCGGTCAATGACTGCGTCGGGTCGAACGAAAAGATGCAACTCGTGCGGGCCCATATTGAGCCACGCACCATCAATGGTGAACCCAGGTCGGTCAAATGACGTGAACCCCAGACCATCGACGTAGAACGCAAGAGCTTCGGGAAGCGAATGAATATTCACGTTGACATGGTGAATGCCGAGTACTTCCATAGTGCTCAGGCTAATGGCGACAGATAGGTGACTATGAGCCCTAGGGGCTATTGAGGATGGCTATGAAGATGACATCAGGGACTTCCCCTATAAGGACATGGAGGTGTGCTCATGATGAAAATGAAAATATTGAGTGTTTTAGCCTTAAGTGCAGGCTTGATTGCCTGTGGCGGCGATAGCTCGTCCAACGTTCCGACGCGTGACGAATTAGTGGCCCAAATCGTTGACGCCGGTGGCGTCGATCAAGTGGTTGCTGAGTGTGCGGCTGACGCCCTGTTTAGTAATCTCACCGAGGCAGATCTCACCGCCGTTGTTGCTGGTGGCGATCCGAGCGAAGAAGCTCAGACAGCGTTCACTAATGCAGTACTTGATTGTTTGTCCGGAACGGTTATCACAGAGCCGCCGTCAACTGATGCCCCAATAGTGGGGGCAGCGTTTTCCCAGTGGGCCTCAAATGCTTTCGCAACAAGTCAATACGGGGTGACATCGTGGTCAGCATCACGGGCAACTGGCGAGCCAGATGTCGTTGATTGTGGTGACAACGGAATGGCATGGGCACCATCGACGACTAGCGAGGTAGCAACGCTGACTGTTCAGTTTGGTACTCCTGTAGTGCCTTCGGAGATCAACGTGGTGCAGTCGTACAACCCCGGAACGATCACCTCCATTGAAGTGGTTGATGTCAATGGTGATTCGACAGTGGTTTATTCG
>WLMQ01000094.1 GCA_009700145.1 Actinomycetota bacterium | reverse complement strand
TGACACCCGAAGGTGCGCACGACGTAAGAACGAGGATCTTGACTGGCCATAACTCGTTCAGGATACCCCTGAACGGCCATCATCATTCTTCGACGAAATTGCGAAGCGCTTGCCCGCTTGCCACGTGCCGGAGCCGAAACAGGGCCCGTACCTCAATCTGACGAACTCTCTCACGGGTGATGTTAAAAGCCTGTCCAACCTCTTCAAGGGTCGCACTGTGCTCGGCATTCAGCCCGAACCGCATTTTCATGACATCTCGTTCGCGCTCGGGAAGCTCGTCAAGAACAACCCGCATCGCTTCCCGCATGTCTTCGAGTTCAATTCCGCCGCTCGGGTCAACGGCGTCAGTTGACGCAATATGGTCGGCAATCGTTGAATCGCCATCGGCGCGAGTGGGTTGATCAAGGCTGGTTGTATCGGCAGCCAAACTGAAGTATTCAGCGACCCGATCTGGTGACTCGCCTAAGGCTTGAGCGATTTCTATGATCGTTGGCTCGCGCTGATTCAACTGTGTCAATTCGCGCTGCACTCGCAAGGCACGATTGATGTTCTCCATGGCGTGAGTCGGAATACGAATATTGCGACTCTCCTCGGCCACTGCCCGAGAAATCGCTTGCTTGATCCACCACGTCGCGTAGGTCGAAAACTTGAAGCCTCGTGTGTAGTCAAATTTCTCGACTGCTTTCATGAGACCAATGTTTCCGCTCTGAATTGCATCGGCAAGCGGCATCGAAACTTTTGTGTAACGCTTGGCGATGCTCACGACAAGACGAAGGTTCGCATTAGTGAGGTCTTCGCGAGCCCGACGCCCTTGATCGATGACCCTTTGTAAACGTCGGCGGTCAAGTGTTGAGACTGCACCGCCAAGACTCTCTAGTTCGGCGTCTGCTTCACTACCAAGAACAATTTTCCGGCCAAGTACTTTTTCTTCATCGGCAGTCAATAATGCAATACGACTAATTTCTTGCAGATACAAACGAATGGCATCTTGACCCGCATCGTCAGTGACTCGGTCGCTACGTGATGATTTCTGTTTCTGAGAAGTACTTTTGATTGCGCTCAGCGAAGGGCGACGTAACTCGCCAGAATCATCGAGTTCGAATGATTGATCAACTCTGATGCCAATCTTTTCAATTGATGTGCGAACTGAATCAATGACTTCGGGCGACAATTCAATATCGCGTAAGGCATCAACGATGTCTTCAGTAGAAAGCTCACCTTGCCGTTGACCAAACGCAATCAGCGCCGACCATTCTGCTTCGTCGATACCGACAACAGGAACGAGTGATGTTGCAGCAAAATCATTGCTGACATCATTCTTCGCTATTGTCACCTTGACCCCCCGGCTGAACTGTTCGTACTGCAAGCCACATTAGCAATGACTCAGCAGCCGCTAAAGCCGTTCGCTCATTGTCAAGATTCTCAAGTTGAACCCGTGCATCTCGATCTTCACGGATTTCATCAGGATTGGCGATTCGGGTGCGTTGTGTCAGAATTCGGCGAACGGTGACCCCAATCAAGTTGAGGGCAACCGAACTTGGTTCGACCTCAATATCAGCCACAGCAGCACGCTCAAGCATCTCGCGAACTTCGGGATCGGCAATACCTAAGGCATTGTTGAGCAAACTTCCCGTTTCTATTTCTGAAGCAGTCGCCAAAGTTAAAAACGCACGTCGCGGAATTTCTGCAGCAAAAAGTGCTTCAATGAGCCAAGGCGCAATGTCATCCCAATTTTGGAGCAGCAAACTAATAGCGATGAATTCGGCATTTTCGGAAACCCCAACCCCTCGTGCAACGGGTGCCGCGACAAATGGCTGGGCAGAACGGCGTTCGGCCAATCGACTCAAGTCAGCGACGGGCAGCCCGACTCGGGCAGCAACTTCACCCGCATACAGTTTGCGAACATTGACATCGGGGTGTTCATTAATCACTTCCATTGCTTGCGCGGCTAATCGCGCACGATCTTCTGGACTTCGTAAAGGCTTTCCTGACACCACACGATTCACGCGGAAACCCAAGAAAGGAACCGCTTCGTCAATTGCTGCGGCCAAAGCAGCGGGATCGGAAATTGCGAGATCACCCGGGTCTTTGCCATCGGGAAACTTCGCCACCGAAACTTGAACTTGGTACTTCTTTTCCCACTCGTAAAACTTTTCAGCAGCACCCTGACCAGCAGCATCGGCATCAAAGGCCAGCACCACTTTGCTGGCAAATCGTTTCAGGATGCGCACGTGCTCTTCGGTGAGCGATGTTCCACAAGTTGCGACGGCGCGCGTGACACCCGATCGATGAAATCCGATGACATCGGTATAACCCTCACACACAATGACTTGATCGGCTTTGACGACATCATTCTTGGCCCAATTCAGGCCATACAACGTTTTCGACTTGAAATAGATCTTGGTTTCCGACGAGTTCTTGTATTTCGCCGGATCAGTGCTACCTGGCAATACGCGACCTCCGAAAGCAACAGGGTCACCGTTGTCGCTGAAGATCGGAAACATAATGCGCGCCCGAAATGAATCTTGTAAACGATTGGCTTTATTGGTGAAGGCCAATCCAACATCGCTCAACACATCGGCAGCGAAACCCTTCTTGACAAGATGCTGACTCAGCGCATCCCATTCATCGGGTGCATAACCCAATTGAAATCGCCGAGCAACGTCACCTGCTAAACCACGGTCACGCAAATAGTCACGAGCGGCTCGGGCATCAGGAGAATGCAACAGACGTTGGTGATACCAATCGACCGCTTCAGCCATCGCACTAATGAGTTTCTTTCGACGTTGACGGTCTTGGCTTTCGCCACCCGTCGTATACGTGAGCGTGATGTTGGCGCGAGCCGCTAATTTTTCAACTGACGAAACAAAATCAATATGTTCAATTTCTTGCACGAAAGTGAAGATGTCGCCTGCCGCTTGGCAACCAAAGCACTTATAGCGACCGGTTTCTTCGCGGACGTTAAACGATCCGCTCTTTTCGGTGTGAAATGGGCACAGACCGACCCAGTTACGACCTGCCTTGCGCAATGCCACATATTGCTGAATCACTTCGACGATGGATGTGGACGCCCGCACCCTCTCGATGTCGTCTTCAACAAATGCCATGCAGGTGAGGCTAATCCACCGGTGAGGAGGACGGTTTATCCCGATCGGCCCTCATGGAAAAACCGACCGCTGCCGCCAAAGTAAGAACCATGATCCCAAGCGAAACTGTCGTGGGAATATTGACCCATTCATGAATCAGCATCTTTAAACCGACAAAGGACAAAATGACGGCAAGTCCGTGCTTGAGGTAGGCAAAGCGCGTGTGGGCATCGGCAAACAAGAAATACAGCGCTCGCAAACCCAAGATGGCAAATGCATTTGATGAGAAAACGATGAACTGTTCGCGGCTCACGGCGAGCACCGCCGGCACCGAATCAACCGCAAACAAGACATCTGTCAGTTCAACAAGTAGCAAAACTGCAAACAGAGGTGTCGCCACCCGACGAGCGTTCACTTTGGTAAAGAATTTTTGGCCATCTAGTTCGGGCGAACTGGGAACAACTTTGCGAATAAACTTCAACAATCGACTCGCTGACGGATCCATTTCTTCGTCGCCTTCAAACATCAATTTGAATCCGGTGTACAACAAGAATGCTCCAAAGACATACAGCACCCAGGTGAACTTTTCAATCAGTGCTAAGCCAGCGAAAATAAAGGTTGCCCGCAGGGCAAGCGCACCAAAAATTCCCCAGAACAAGACCCGGTGTTGAAACTCAAGTGGAACTTTGTAAAAGCTCAAAATCAACGCCCAGACAAAGACGTTGTCAACACTCAGGCTCTGTTCGATCAAATAGCCACTGACGTACTCGCCTGCGGCGGCTCCGCCAAAGGCAATCGCGATAACTGCCGTGAAAGCGAGACCTATCGAAACCCACACAGCACTTTCAATCAGCGCCTGCTTGGGAGTTGCGACATGGGCCTTGCGATGAATGACCAGAATATCGACAGCCAAAAGGACACCGATAAGAATCAACAGGACGATCCACGCCCAGCCAGGAACGCTGAGATCTACAAAGTTGGCTTTCGAGGGTGTCGCTATCAAAAACCTTGAAATCATTAAGCCCTATTGAACAATCCACCGAGCGAGCCACCACTTGCGGCCGTGCCGGTCGGCATCATGCTTTGAATCCAACCGATGAGTTCGTTCGGGTTACGAGTCTGAGTCCACACTTTGCCCGGACCGCTGAAATCGAATACCAAACCTTCACCGCTCTTCATGGTTTGCATCAGTCCACCAGTCGCTTGACGAATACTCATCGTCACGGTGCCCTGATACGCGACCATATGTCCGGTGTCGACGGTCAAAGTCTGACCGGCTTCAAGATTCCATTCTTCAAGCGCTCCGTAGCACGCGAACACCACAGGACCTTGTCCTTCGGCACGAACGATGAAGCCACCTTCGGAACCAAAGAAGTTCTTGAAGCCGCCCCATTGTGTATCGATCGTGACGTTGGTGTCGTTGGCAAGCCACGAACCCTTTTGAATGAACAAAGGAGTTGCTGGCGTGATATCGAAACTGACGATGTCGCCAGGCAGGCGTGCTGCCACGTCGACGAAGCCACCTTCGGCCGGAGCCGTGTATGTGCTCACGAAAAAGCTCTCGCCTCCAAGCGCGGCGCGCTTGAGGCTTTTCAAAATTCCGCCTTCGGCTTTGGCTGCCAAAGTGACGCCAGTTGACATCGTCATCATTGCGCCGCTTTCAACCCGCACGGCTTCGTTGCCTGACAAGTTGATACGAGCCACGCCATATGCGGGACCAAGTCGAGTCTGAATTTGCATTGAGGACCTCCTATGTTGTGCGGCCCGCCATGGACCTATTTGGTATCTGACTTCTTTTTACCACCTGAAGCAAGCACAGCTTGTGCAACCGCCAGGCGGGCAATCGGAACGCGGAACGGTGAGCAGCTCACGTAATCGAGACCAACTCGGTAGAACAAGTCGATTGATTCGGGATCTCCGCCGTGTTCGCCACAAACACCCAACTTGATACCGGGCTTGGCAGCACGACCACGCTTGGCGGCAATTTTTACCAATTCGCCCACACCATCTTGATCGATGGTTTCGAACGGGTTGCGCTTCAGCAATCCGCCTTCAAGGTAGGCCGGCATCATGCGGCTTTCGATGTCGTCACGGCTGAAGCCAAAGGTCATCTGCGTGAGGTCGTTGGTACCGAAGCTGAAGAAGTCTGCTTCTTCCGACAATTCATCGGCACGCAAAGCAGCACGTGGGGTTTCAATCATGGTTCCGATGGAGACCTTGGGCTTCTTTGCTGAACCCTTGGTTGCATCAGCGATTCCCTTGACGACCCACGAACGAGCCAAAGCCATTTCTTCACGGGTCACAGTGAGCGGAATCATGACTTCAACGATGGGCTTGCCACCTTTGGAGGCACGGTCTGCTGCTGCTTCCATGAGTGCCTGTACCTGCATCGCATACAAACCTGGCTTCACAACGCCAAGACGCACACCGCGCGTTCCGAGCATGGGGTTGTGCTCTGCCCATTCTTGAGCGGCCTTCAACAACTGTGCTTTTTCGGTTGTCCACTCGCCCGCAGGCAACGTGGCTTTTTCAATTTCAAGTTCGTGCACATTGGGCAAGAATTCGTGCAACGGCGGATCAAGCAAACGCACGGTGACAGGAAGTCCATCCATGGCCTTCAAGATGTCAATGAAGTCTTTCTTTTGCACTTTGCGAAGCTCTTCAAGCGCACTGGCTTCTTCGGCGGCGTTCTGAGCCAAGATCATGCGGCGCACAACGGGCAGACGATCTTCGGCCAAGAACATGTGCTCGGTACGGCACAGGCCAATACCTTCTGCGCCAAGTTTGCGGGCGTTCGTTGCATCTTCACCGGTGTCGGCATTTGCACGCACTGCCATCTTGCCCTTGCGGACCTGATCACACCACTTCAAGATGATTTCGAATTCTTTGGGCGGCTTTGCCTCTTGCAATGCAAGTGAACCAAGAACGACTTCGCCAGTTGTTCCGTCAAGCGAAATGATGTCGCCTTCTTTCACGACGATGTCGCCAACAGTGAACTGCTTGCCGTCAATCTTGATGGCTTCAGCACCTACAACAGCTGGTGTTCCCCAACCACGTGCAACAACAGCTGCGTGACTGACAAGACCACCACGAGCAGTCAAGATGCCTTCAGACACCATCATGCCGTGAACGTCTTCGGGGCTCGTTTCGCTACGAACCAAAATCACTTTTTCGCCACGGTCAGATGCATCAGCTGCTTCATCGGCGGTGAAGTACACCTTGCCGACAGCTGCGCCTGGAGAGGCAGCGAGACCTTTGGCAATCACTTTCTTGGCGCCCGCCTGGAACTGCGGGTGAAGAACCTGATCGAGGTGCTCGGCAGCAACGCGAGTAATGGCTTCTGTTTTGCTGATCTTCCAAGAATTCTTCTTGCCTTTGGAACCGACAGTTCCCTTGGTCATGTCAACAGCCATACGCAATGCTGCGGCGCCAGTGCGCTTGCCAACGCGAGTTTGCAACATCCACAACTTGCCTTGGTCAATGGTGAACTCGGTGTCACACATGTCTTTGTAGTGAGCTTCAAGACGCACAAAGATCGCCATCAATTCGTCGTGAATCTTCGGGAACTTGGCCTTCAAAGCATCAAGGTCTTCGGTATTGCGAATACCAGCAACCACGTCTTCGCCCTGCGCGTTGACCAAGAAGTCACCGTACGGAACGTTTTCGCCAGTTGCGGCGTTACGGGTGAAACCAACGCCGGTGCCAGAGTTGTCGTCGCGGTTACCGAACACCATCGTCTGTACGTTGACGGCGGTACCTAAGTTGTGATCGATCTTTTCACGGACGCGATATGCGATTGCCCGTGCGCCATTCCAACTTTTGAAGACTGCTTCAACTGCTCCACGCAACTGCGCTTCGGGCTTTTGCGGGAAAACTTTGCCAGTTTCTTTTTTGACAACTTCGAGGTATTGCGCGCAAAGTTCTTTGAGAACGACCGAAGTCAACTCGGCGTCATTTTTGACTTTGGCCTTTTCTTTGGCCGCCTCGAGCGGATGCTCAAAGTGATGACCTTCAACACCAAGAACAATGCGTCCGTACATCGCGATGAAACGACGGTACGAGTCATAAGCAAAACGCTCATCGCCCGTGACCTTGGCGAGACCCTTCACGCTCTTGTCATTGAGTCCGAGGTTGAGGACCGTGTCCATCATGCCTGGCATCGAGAACTTGGCACCCGAGCGAACACTCACGAGCAACGGATCGTTGGGATCGCCAAGCTTGCGCTTCATGGCCTTTTCAAGTTTGGCGATGTGCGACTTGATTTCGGCGTCAATGCTCTTCGGCCAACCGCCCACCATGTAGTCACGGCAAGCATCAGTGCTAATGGTGAAGCCCGGAGGAACCGGCAACTTCAAGACACTGGTCATCTCAGCGAGGTTGGCGCCCTTGCCTCCGAGCAGATCTT
>WLMQ01000093.1 GCA_009700145.1 Actinomycetota bacterium | reverse complement strand
CCATCTTTAACGCCCATGATGAGCCCACACTTTGGTGCAGTCTTGGCAGCAGGATTGGTTTCGCTGTGCAAGCCACCGCCCGTCCACGACGTGATCTTCATGCCTTCAGCCAATACACATTCACGTTCGAGGACATTGTTGTTGTTATCAAGACACGAGTTAGCAGCTGTCACGAACATCAGCAAGGCAGACGTTGCTTGCAATCCAAGACCAGCGATACGCCCCTCTGGGTTGTACGTCGCCATCATGTCTAAATACGAGGCCATACCTGGGAAATTTTCGGCTTCTTCAAAAGGCGCGTACATCGTTCGGGCTAGGAAGCCTTCGTCGGAAGCGGCGTTACCTTCAGCGACCATCATTGAGCTGTAGAAGTTGGCATCGTTCAGCACGACATCAGGTACATAACCGACCTCGCGCATTGCTTTGTAGAGCAACACCAAGTTCGAGTCAGTTCCAACGAATGACATGAATGTGATGCCATCGGATTTCAATTTTTGTGCAAAAGGAGTCCAGTTAGCTTCGCCAGCGGGGTTATAAGTAATCATTGACGGCTCGCCGAATCCACCGACAACCTTCATCGTTGCTGCTAATTGATCGGCGACATTCTTGGTTGTTAAAAAGTCACCGTAGATAAGCGCAGTTTTTTTGATTGCTTCGGGATAGGTGTCCCGGGCCCAGTTCAGCCATTGAGCTGGCTTTTCATTTGCTGGGTTTGGAATTGGCTGAATCTTTCCGTTGGCCATGGACGCTGTTGCGCTCACGGCATAGCCAGAGAATGAAATCATTCCGCATTCGTGGAATCGTGGGTACATCTGGTCGTCAAAGACCCAGCCGCCGCCGGCCATTGCGAACACTTCGCTACATGCTTGTTCCATCGAGGGAGGAACCGAGAACAATTTGCCATCAAGGTCGACAATCTCAATCGGGAGACCGCGAATGCCACCTAGGGCATTGCACCAACCGGCAAAAGCCTTGGCCGCATCGAGCATTTCGAGAGTGGTGCCAGGCGCGCCTTCATAACCATGATCGTTGGCGGTACCGAGCTTGATGGTGTCGCCACCGTTTTGTCCATCAGCAATTGTGGGGACGCCTGCGTCTGTTGCTGGGCCACAAGGGCTCTTCATCGTTCCGAACATTGGACCAGTAGGCGCGTCTGTCGTTACTGGTGCGTCGGTTGCAGACGGTGCGTCGGTTGCTGCTGGTGCTGCGGTTGCTGGTGCCTGAGTTGCGGCGGTGTCGCCACTGTTGCGATTTGAGCAACCAACGGTTGCGAGTGCGACCAAGGTGAGCGCTGCGAATGTGCGGCCAAAGTTCAGTGGCCCAAATTTCGATGAATGAGTCATGTCTTCCCCCTATGACATTGGCATCCCCATGACCCGACGTCTTTATTGACACTAGCAACCTTGACCCAAAGTAGAAAGAGGGAGGATTCGAAACAAGAGCAGGAGAATCGGCGCGACGATAAGTATCAAGCTGTTGAGTCGTGCTAAAAAAGTTGTCGTGTCTGGAACTACATCTCATTCGATGGTGGGCGATGTCTTTGTTGCGCCACTAGAAGTCGCTTTTCCTTATAAACGAACAGTCGGAACATTGCTTTCGCGGTTCTTCACTTCGTTGTCCGAATGTCGGCTCGAGGGAACTCGTGGGTCTGATGGGCGTGTGTACTTTCCACCAGCCGAGTTTGACCCGCTGACTGGAGCTCAATTGACCGAGTGGGTATCACTATCCGATACGGGAACAGTGTCGACGTGGGCTTGGCAGTCAACCCCTGTTGAGGGTCAGCCATTGAGCCACCCTTTCGCTTGGGCATTGATCACAATTGACGGGGCCGATGTCCCGATGTTGCACGCCGTCGACGCCGGTTCGCCCGAAAACATTGCGATCGGAACCAAGGTGAAGGTGCGCTGGGCGCAAGATCGACCCGGCGGCGTCACCGACATTGCCTGTTTCGATGTGGTTGGAGGTGCGTCATGAGTGAAGCCGATGGATTGGTGCGACTTCGTCAACCAATTGGTGTGACCTACAACTGGTCGGCCGGTCCTAATGCGACAAGCCACTTGGCAGGTCTGATGGCAGGCAAGTTCATAGGTAAGCGATGCCCAAGTTGTGCTCTGGTGTATTTCCCACCTCGCAACGGTGTGTGTCCGAAGTGCGCCAAAATTTTGGCCGGTGATGTTGAGGTTGGACCGAAGGGAACGATCACAACTTTTTGCATCGTCAACGTTCCGTTCTTGGGACAAAAAATTAAGTTGCCGTATGTGGCTGCGCAAATTTTGCTCGATGGTGCAGACATCTCGATGCAGCACCTCATTCAAGAGTGCGAAGCAGAAGATGTGCGCATCGGCATGCGCGTTGAACCAGTGTGGAAAGACAAATCAGAGTGGGGTCCCTCTTTGGAAAACATTCAACACTTTCGTCCCACTGGTGAACCAGATCGCGTGATGGGCGCAGAGTCGGGAGCAAGCTGATGGCGCTACGAGATATTGCAATCGTTGGAACTGCCCAACGCCCGAGTGAAGTCAATAGCACCTTCACATCAGTCGAAATTCTGTTGCCAGTGATTCAACAGTTGCTCGACAAAGTCGGAATTGAACGCAGTGAAATTGGCTTCTGGTGTCACGGATCTTGTGACTACATGAGTGGTCAGCCTTTTAGTTTCGTATCAGCCGTTGACGCGATTGGTGCTTGGCCACCGATTATTGAAAGCCATGTCGAAGCAGATGGTGCGTTGGCTTTGTACGAGGCATGGGTGAAAATTCAAACTGGCGAAGTTGATGTTGCACTCGTTTTCTCCAATGGAAAAACAACATCAGGACCGATTGACCAAATTCTCAGTTTGCAAACCGACCCGTACATGGTTGCGCCACTCAAACCAGGATTTGATGCGTTGGCTGCATTGCAGGCACGGGCATGTCTTGAAGCTGGCGTGGTAACCGAACGACAGATGGCTGAAGTTGCTGCCCGAAGTCGACGTGATGCGCACAACAATGCGGTTGCCTTCACGAAAGGTAACGAGTCAGTCGATGAATTGTTGGCGATGCCGTACACATTGAATCCACTGCGTGCTCACGACTGCGCGACTCCGGTAGACGGTGCAAATGCGATCATCTTGGCCGCGGGCGACGTTGCCCGTCGTTTAGCCGAACGGCCAGCGTGGATTCGTGGAATTGATCACCGTATCGACACGCAACGTTTGGGTGCTCGTTCAATGATTACAAGTTCTTCAGCAGCGATTGCTGCCCAAAAAGCAGGAGTTGCGAAAGATCGCATTGATGTAGCGGAGCTTCATGCTCCGTACACGCATCAAGAGCTGTTGTTGCGAAATGCAATGGGTTTGAGTGAATCAACGCACATCAATCCGAGTGGAGGAGCGTTAGTGGCCAATCCGGCGATGGCGGCGGGACTAGCACGATTTGCTGAAGCAGCCGAAAGCATTTTTGCTGGTTCGGCCGATCGAGTTTTGGCTCACTGCACAAGTGGACCGATGTTGCAACAAAATTTGGTATGCGTCATGGAAGGTGAGTGACATGGCTGATCTTTGTGCAGTCGTCGGAGTAGGTCAAACTAAGCACGCTGCTTGTCGTGCTGATGTTTCAATTGCAGGTTTGGTGCGCGAGGCAGTCGACCGTGCGTTGGCTGATGCCAACATCACGATCGCTGATGTCGATGCGATTGTGATTGGCAAGGCACCAGATTCACTTGAAGGTGTCGCAATGCCCGAATTGTGGCTGGCTGATGCGCTCGCTGCTCATGGCAAGCCAGTGTTCCGTGTGCACACCGCTGGTTCGGTTGGCGGATCAACAGCAATTGTTGCGGCGCAACATGTGATGGCCGGAATTCACGGAACAGTTTTGACAATTGGCTTTGAAAAGCAAAGTGATGGCAACGCGATGTGGGCGTTGAGTGTGCCGATCCCGTTTGGTATGCCGGTTCATGCTGGTGCAGGCGGTTACTTCTCGCCGATCGTCCGTGGATACATCGGTCGTTCTGGAGCTCCCAAGCACATTGGTGCAATGGTTGCGGTGAAAGATCGAACGAATGCGTGTAAGAACCCATATGCACATTTACATGAACCCGATTGGACTCTCGAGAAAGCTCTTGAGACTCCGATGTTGTGGGATCCGATTCGATTTATTGAAACGTGCCCATCAAGCGACGGCGCAATGGCGTTGGTGTTGATGAGCGAAGAGCGAGCCGACAAACATGCGGGGCGTAAAGCTTGGGTGCACGCGACGGCGATGCGCAGTGAACCAACCGCGTTCGCTGGACGCGAGCAAGTGAGCCCGGTGGCTGGCGAAATGTGCGCAGCTGATTTGTGGCGTAAAGCCGGAATCAAGAATCCTGCTGAAGAAATCGATGTCGTTGAGATGTATGTGCCGTTCGCCTGGTTCGAGCCGATGTGGCTAGAGAACTTGGGATTTGCTCCGCGCAATGAAGGCTGGCGCTGGGTTGAAGATGGCGTCACTGAAATGGGTGGATCGCTACCGATCAATCCGTCGGGCGGAGTGCTGTCGAGTAATCCGATTGGTGCATCGGGAATGCTGCGATTCGGTGAGGCGGCGATGCAGGTGATGGGCAAGGCTGGCGAACATCAGATTGATGGGGCCAAGAAGGCCGTGGGACACGCATATGGCGGCGGAAGCCAGTTCTTCGCCATGTGGCTCGTCTCCTCCACCAAACCCTAAAGAGGAGCGCGAGCAAATTCCGCCACTTTGGAATTTGGCTGCCGCTAGGCGGCAGCCAAACACCTAAGTGGTAGGAAATGGTCAGTTCAGGTGCGGGTCCAGTTGGGGGAGCGCTTTTCGGCGAACGCCCTGGGTCCCTCTTTTGAATCGTTCGTCGAGAAAATCGGCCAGCCGATTTCAAACTCAAGCTTGAGAGCCTCGGCTTCGGGCATCGCCGCAGTTTCTTGCACCGACTTCAAAATCGCCTCAATCGCGAGCGGACCATTCGCACAAATCATCTCGGCCAACTCGAGAGCCTTGGTCATGGCTTGACCATCGGGCACCACGTGTCCAATCAAACCGATCTCTTTCGCCTCGGCAGCGGTGTATCCCCGAGCGGTCAGCAACATTTCCAAAGCATTCGTGTATCCGATCTGACGTTGCAATCGAACGGTGCTTCCTCCCACCGGGAAAAGTCCACGCTTTGCTTCGAACACTCCAAACGTCGCACTCTCGCCAGCCACACGAAGATGAGTCGCTTGCAAGATCTCGGTTCCGCCAGCAACGGCGTATCCCTCAACCGCAGCGATCAACGGCTTACGTATGCGGTAGTGCCGCAACAACGCCTTCCAATGCAGATCGGGGTCGGCGGCCCAGCGCTCTTGGTAGGGGTTGGGGCCAGCATCATCGTTGGCGCGGGCCTTGAGGTCCATGCCGGTGCAGAAAGACCCGCCAGACCCAGTCAAGATCGCACAGCGGATGTCATCGTCGTCGTTGAGTCGAACCCAAGCATCGGCCAAGCCCACGATCATTGCGGGACTGAGGGCATTCTTGGCTTCGGGCCGGTTCATGGTGACCACCAATGTGTGTCCCACCACTTCGGTCAAAAGATGCTCGGTGTCAGACATGATTTCTCCTTAGTAGATACGAAATTGCTTCCTTATCTTCTACTACGCAGCGCGGTGGTTCGGCTTCATCGACCGCGATGTGCTAGCACACACATATGCCAGCAACGACTTATAACCTCGCCGACCTCTTTGAAGCAGCAGTTGATGAATGGCCCGATCGCGACTACATCGTGGACGAGCGCACTCGTCGCACATTTGCTGAGATGGATCGTCGGGCTAATCAGTTGGCACACCATTTGCAGTCACAAGGAATTAAGCCCGGTGACCATGTCGGCATTTATGCGCTCAATCGCGTCGAGTGGGTTGAGGCGCTGTGGGCGATTTTTAAGATTCGCGCGGTATGGGTCAACATCAACTATCGCTATGTTGAAGATGAACTTGCGTACTTGTTTGATAACGCCGATCTGACGTATCTCATTGTCGAACCCGAATACGTTGATCGAGCTCGTTCAGTTGCTCCAAAGTTGCCGATGCTCGTGATTGGTGACGAATACGAAAAGACGTTGGGAAGCAATAGCGACTCTCGTGATTTTGCGCCACGTTCTGATGATGACATCTATCTTTTGTTCACTGGTGGAACGACCGGCATGCCCAAAGGTGTGGTGTGGCGTCATGGCGACGTGGTAATGGCTCTCGGTGGTGGAATCGACATCATGAGCGGCGAGAAAGTTTCGTCACCAGAAGGTTTTGTTGAAAAAGGACGCACTGGTTTCCCGTTGGTGTCGTATCCATTGCCGCCGTTGATGCACGGCGCATCACAGTGGAGCGTGATGGCCCAGAGTTTTGTTGGCAACAAAGTCATTTTGCGCGGAAAGTTTGATCCCGCCGACGTGTGGAGCACGGTCGAAAACGAAAAAGCCAACTTGATCATGATCACCGGAGATGCAATGGCCCGACCATTGCTCGACTACGTCGCCGCCAACACTGACAAGCACGAACTCTCGTCACTATTTGCAGTCAGTTCAAGCGCTGTTCTCTTTTCGCAATCATGCAAAGAACAATTCATTGATCTTTTCCCGAACGTTGTGATTACCGATGCGGTTGGTTCAAGCGAAGGCGGCGCCAATGGCATCACGATGGTTGGCAAAGGTATGCAATCAAAGGGCGGCCCGACAATTAAGGCGGGTCGAGACTCGGTAGTACTTGGTGATGATTTGTTACCAGTGAAACCGGGCGAGATGGGTCGACTGGCGCGTGCTGGAAACATTCCGTTGCGCTATCACAAAGACCCCGAGAAAACTGCGGCAACATTTGTGACTGCACCTGATGGAAGGCGTTACGCAATTCCTGGTGACTTTGCGCGGCTTGAAGAAGATGGAACGATCACATTGATTGGTCGCGGTTCGGTGTGCATCAATAGTGGTGGCGAAAAGATCTTCCCTGAAGAAGTTGAGAATGCTTTGAAGGCTCACCCCGAAGTGTTTGACGCGGTTGTTGTCGGGATCCCAGACGATCGTTGGGGTGAGCGTGTTGCGGCCGTTGTGCAAGCACGTCCCGGAACAACTCCAACGTTAGAAAGCGTGCAAGAACATTGCCGCGCTCATGTCGCTGGTTACAAGGTTCCGCGCCAACTTACTTTGGTTGACCATATGGTGCGTTCGCCAGCAGGCAAGAGTGATTATCGCTGGGCGAAACAACAGGCAATGATTGACGCTGGAATTGAAGGCTGATTGAAATGGCTGGTCCGCTGCAAGGTATTCGTGTGATTGAACTCGTTGGCCAAGGACCTGGCCCGTATGGGGCAATGGTGTTGGCCGATCTTGGTGCTGATGTCATTGCGGTTGAGCGGCCTGAGGTTGCGGCGCGGGTCAATCGTGATCGTCTTGCAACGAATCCATTGATGCGTGGAAAGCGCAGTATTGCTCTCGACTTGAAGAGCCCAACAGATATTGCAACTCTGCTTGATCTCACCGACCGAGCCGATGCGTTCATTGATCCATTTCGTCCCGGTGTGTGCGAACGTTTGGGTATCGGACCTGACGTCATGTGTGAACGCAACCCCCGCATGATTTATGGGCGCATGACCGGTTGGGGACAAGATG
>WLMQ01000092.1 GCA_009700145.1 Actinomycetota bacterium | reverse complement strand
TTGGCAACGGTGTTGTCGTTGACATGCCGACACTCTTCGCCGAAATCGATCGCCTTGAGTCGCGCGGCATTTCGTGTGCCAAATTGACTGTCTCGAGTCTGGCCCAACTGATCTTTCCGTGGCATCAATCGTGGGACGCGATCTCTGAAGGCAACTTGGGTGACAACAAGATTGGGACAACCCTGAAGGGGATTGGACCGGCTTATGCCGACAAGGCTCGTCGCGTCGGTATACGAGTGGGCGAATGTGTCGACTTGCAAACATTTGCTGTGCTGGTGCGCGAACGCGCAACAGCAGAAAACATCAACATTGTTCATGCGGGTGGCGATGCTCTTGACATTGAACAAATCGTTTCGGACTTCGTTGCATACGCAAAGCGCTTACAGCCATACATCGGTGACACTGTCGGTCTGCTGCACGATGCTGTCGATGCTGGTCAAGACATCCTGCTTGAAGGTGCTCAGGCAACCTTTCTCGATCTTGACCATGGCACATACCCATTCGTGACGTCATCAAATCCGACCGCAGGTGGAGCGAGTGTTGGATCAGGTATTGGACCACGACTCCTTGATCGCATCATCGGAATTACGAAGGCCTACACAACACGTGTTGGTTCTGGACCTTTCCCGACCGAAACCCTCGGTGAGATTGGTGACAAGTTGGTTGATATTGGTCGCGAGTTCGGCACCGTGACTGGGCGCCGTCGGCGCACGGGTTGGGTCGACTGTGTCATGCTGCGTCACGCAGGTCGGATCAATTCACTCACCGAGTTGGCCTTGACGAAACTTGACATTTTGGACACATTTGAAGAAGTCAAGGTGTGCACGGGCTATCGCATTAATGGCGCGCTCATTCATGGCTATCCAGATCGCAGTGATGTACTTGGTCAAGTTGTCGCTGACTACATCACGTTGCCAGGTTGGAAAACTGAACTACGAAATTGTCGCTCAGTGAACGATCTTCCGGCTGAAGCGCGAGCATTTGTGACTGCAGTCGAACGTGAATCCGGAATTCCGATTCGCATCATCGGTGTCGGTCCCGAACGTGACGACGTTCTTGATTGGACGCCAGCATCAATCTTTGGAGGTTCGGCATGATCCCTCGTTATTCATTACCCGAGATGGAATCTATTTTTTCGGATGAATCTCGTTTTGGTCGGTGGGTTGAAATTGAATTGTTGGCAACAGAAGCCCATAGTGCTTTAGGCATTGTGCCAGCGGCAGATGCTGCAACGTGTCGATCAAATTCTCCAGTTGTCGACGCGCGCTTTATAGACGATGTCCTTGATCGCGAAAAGATTACCGATCACGACGTAGCTGCGTTCGTTGACATTTTGCAAGCACGTATTGGTGGCACGGCGGGTGCGTGGGTTCACTATGGTCTCACGTCGAGCGACATTGTCGACACCGCGTGGTGCTGGATGTTGCGTGATGCGGCCGACCTACTCATTGATGCCTCATCGAAGCTTCTTCGAGTCGTTGTGAGTTTGGCTAAAGCACATCGCGACACGGTGATGATTGGACGCACCCATGGTGTGCACGCAGAGCCAACAACGTTCGGAGCCAAAGTTGCATTATGGGCGTTACAGATTGATCGTGATCGAAGCCGCCTAATTGCTGCTCGCGAGAATATCGCCGTCTGCAAATTGTCTGGCGCAGTCGGAACGTATTCAAATGTTGATCCCAAAGTCGAACAGCATGTTGCGCATGCTTTGGGTTTGAAGGCAGTTCCAGCGACTCAAGTCATTTCTCGTGATCGACATGCTGAATACATGTGGGCATGCGCCGCTGTTGGTAACACCTGCGAAATGATCGCTGTTGAGTTACGTCATTTGCAGCGAACCGAAGTGCGTGAAGTTGAAGAAGGTTTCAAAGCGGGGCAAAAAGGTTCGTCCGCAATGCCTCACAAGCGCAACCCAATCTCGGCCGAAACAATCACTGGCCTATCGCGAGTACTTCGGGGAAATCTCCAAGCCGCTATGCAAGATGTGGCATTGTGGCACGAACGCGACATCTCACATAGTTCGGTTGAACGTGTCGTTCTTCCCGATTCATCATTGATGGCGCATTACGTCATGCATCGCTTACGACGTCTGCTTGAAGGGCTGCAGGTTTCACCTGAGCGTATGAAACAGAACTTGTACTCAAGTCACGGATTGGTTTTTAGCCAGCCAGTACTTCTCGCTTTAGTTCAATCAGGACTGACTCGTGATGAGGCCTATCGCATTGTTCAAGAAGCAGCAGCAACATCTTGGGAGCGTTCGCAAGATTTCCGCACAGTTCTTGAAGCCGATTCGCGTTTGGAACGAGTTGACAAGAAAGTTCTTGACGAAGCTTTTGACCTAAAGCGTTCGTTGGTGCATATCGGGCAGGTATTTACTGCTCTCGATGCACTTGATGTCTAAAAATCAGCGAGTGATTCCAGCTTTTTTCAAGACTGCTGGATCAACACCAATTTCACGCCAAGCGGTGTAGGTGATTCCGTTGCGCTCTCCATATGAACGAGCAACTTTAACGAATGCTTTTTCTAGCGGTCCAATTTGCTGAGCGGTTGTCATTTCCGCAAGTTCCATTGCGAGGTCGAGGCGTTCTTGCGACAACTTCAATTGAGTAATTGCATCTGAATCATCAAATTGATTTTCGATAACTGCAAGGCGCTTCTTGATCGAATCTGGTGTGCGCTTACGTCCACGCTTTGGCTTATTGCGTCGCACTGCTTCAAGGTAGTCACGAACTGTGCGACTCTCTGCTCTTCCAACCGCCAAAGCAGCCTTATGAGACTTTGTCATCGGTGTCTTAGGTGCTGCCATGTATTGCAATATATGACCGCAATATGAGCGTTACCTTGTTTTTCTTCGTAAGAATTCGTTACTTAACACTCAAGAAATCGTCGTATTTATTTCTGATACAAGTGAGTCTCTCAAAGAGATACACGTCGGCGATTCGCGCACTACTGTAATTACCGATGAGTAATTTTCTAAAAGCGCTACCTACTCTTGATCCTGCTCGACACGCATTACGTGAACATGTACTTCGTCATTCGTTAAAGACTGGCAACTTCACGTTGAAGTCAGGGGCAAGTAGTTCGTGGTTTCTCGATACAAAGCAAACAGCATGTCGGGCTGATGGCGTGGTGTTGATGGCAGATGTCGCTTTAGACCTCATTCCTAAAGATGTTGTCGCGATCGGTGGGTTGACGATGGGCGCCGACCCTGTCGCATATGGGATTGCTGCTGTGGCCGCTACTCGTGGCATTGATCTTCGAAGTTTTAGCGTTCGTAAAGAAGCGAAAGATCATGGTGTGACGGGGCGCATCGCCGGCGCTTTGCAACCTGGTGACAAAGTAGTCATCACTGAAGACACTGTGACTCGTGGAACTTCAATCATGGAAGCGGTTGACGCTGTTGTAGCATTTGGCGCGATTCCAGTTTTAATCACAGTCGTCGTCGATCGTGGCGGAACCTGCGGAGCGATGGCCGCCGAGCGCGGAATTCCGTTCGTGCCAATGTTGACGGCACTCGACTTGGGATATGGATACGGCACCTGACCCGCAACAAGTGCACTTGTGATTGGTGCCTTAAGTCCCTGAGTAATCCGCCGACATGCTCTAAGTATTCGGACCTCGAATAATGACACTTGGGACATGATCCGTCATTCGCCCATTCCCCATGACCCGCGACCAATCTTGGTGGGTCTAGACGGATCTGAAAACTCTGAGAGTGCAATGTGGTGGGCCGTTGACATTGCAGTTGAGTCCAAACGAAATTTGCGTCTCTTAACGTGCTACTCATTGCCAGCGCTCGTCGGCATGGGGGTTTCGGCAGGATATGTCGGGCCGATGTTGTCTTCGGAGGAAATCCGTGCGGCAGATGAACACAATCGAACAGCGCTTGACTTATTGAAGTCGAAAATATTGAAGACACATCCAGAAATCGAGATTGAAACTTTTCTCGATCAGGGTTCACCAGTGATGGCCCTATTAAAGGCCTCGGAAGATGCATCGATGATTGTGGTCGGAACTAAAGGTGTCGGATCTGGACATGCGCTATTAATGGGATCGGTCAGTTATGCCATTGCTCATCGTGCCGCGTGTCCGGTCGTTTTAGTTCCTGAAAGTGCCAAGCGGACTTCTGCTGGTCGAGTTGTTGTGGGTATTGATAGTTCGAAAGGTGCACTTGATGCTGCCAATTGGGCTTTGCACTTTGCTGAAGATATGCATCGCGATCTTGAGCTCATTACCGCGTGGCATTATCCGTATTCAGCGATGTCCCCAGAGTTTGGTGTGATGTCTGGACCAGATATTGAAGAACTCCGACTTGCGATGTTGCGTGATGCTCGCAAACTTGTGAACCGTGTCAAAAAGCATTTGTCTGAAGACGAAGGATCGCGAGTTTCAATTAGTGCTGAAGTGATCGAAGGTTCTTCAGCTGACTCATTGGTTGAATACACAACTCCGCAAGACATCTTGGTCGTCGGATCAAAGAGTCACAGTCTGATTGCTGCAGTGTTGTTGGGTAGTACCGCGGTCGGAGTAGCCCATCGCAGTAAGTGCCCCGTTGTCATCGTTCATTAAAGTGTCATCGTTCATTAATGCGTCATAGTCGTTAAAAAGTCATAGCCTGACGGCGTGACCATGCAACAACTTTTTGCCCTCGAACCTCATGGCGTTGACACATTCGTCGGGGCTGGACGGGAATACCCGTGGGGTGGCTTATATGGCGGTCACATTGTTGCGCAAGCGTTGTGGGCCGCTGCCGAAACAGTTGAACCCGATATGGAACCTCATTCGTTACGGGCATACTTCATTCGACGTGGCAGTCCTAAAGACACGGTACGTTACGAAGTTGATCGCATTCGTAACGGCAAAAGTTTTTGCACGCGTCGTGTTGTAGCGCGTCAAGAAAATGGCGCCATTCTCAACTTGGAAGCAAGTTTTCAAAAATTTGAAGATGCACCTGATGTGCAACCCATTACCTTCCCAACAGGGGTTCCGCTCCCAGACAAAATGAACAACTCAACTTGGTCTGAATTCTTTGATCGACGTTGGATTGAGAAAGTTGATCATCCGAACGACGGACGCGAGGGCTCCGGTCGGGCCATGGCTTGGTTCCGAGTGACCGAAGAGTTGGGCGATCCTGGCGATCAGCGGGCACAACTATTGCATCGATGTGCGTTTGCTTATCTCAGTGACGATTTGCCAACTGATGCGGTGGTACGAACTCACCCCGAGATTTCATTACGTCCTGAGAACCATCGCAACTTTCAAGGTGCCAGTCTTGATCACACGATTTGGTTTCATCGACCCATTCAAAGTGATCGCTGGCATTTGCACGATTTCACATGTCATTCATTAGGGAATAATCGTGGTCTTGCACTTGGCCATGTCTTCAGTGAAGACGGTGTTTTAGTCGCAACGGTTGCTCAAGAAGCGCTGATTCGCGATCTCACGCCATCCACATAAGGCGTCACTGCGGCGTCAATCAACGGCGTTAAAAACTGAACATATGTAGTGGTGAGGTGATGTGAATCGCGATACATCAAAAGGTTGCCGGTAATCACTGGACATGTGTCAAGCGAACATACCCAATTGCTGATATCGAGATATTGGGCGTTGTTTTCTACTGCAACATCAATGCTGGTTTGCTGACGATTCGCCCGAATTCCTTTGTCGCGACTGACCGCACATGAACCAACATTTTTGATCGCCTTTGACAAACAAATTGGCACGTCAGTTCCGGGGTAGGGAGTATCGGTAATAACAATCGGACTGATACCCATACCTTGCAACTTCGGAATCAACGTTGCGTTACCAGCTTTTACAATCGAGTCGGCGAATGGTTGGCCAGTTGCTGGATCGGTTAAACGATTTGAGTTAGTCATAAAGACCACACGCACATTTTCAGCGACAAAACGTTCAAGGACTTTTTCTCGCCATGGTTGACAACCCGGATACGTAGGACCAACCAATGAATTAGCCGTGATCAGATCAATTGTGGTGCAACCCATCTTGGTCAGAATGACTAAACGCCAGTGATGTTCGAGGGCAATTTGGTTGAGTGCTGGAAACCATTGGGCCGCATGTGAGTCACCGTACAACGCAACAGTGAAATCAGAAGTGGTGTCTCCGTACACGCAAACCTTTGGTTCGATATCAATCAAATTGACATGACATCCGTTGTCATAAATTTCGGGCTTGTCGCCAGAAGCGCCGCGCAATGATGGTTGCAAGTTTGCCGGAACTTCATCAGTGAGCGCGCCAGCAATGACTGCATCGATTGGTGCAACAGCATTGACTATGGACGGGGGCGGACCTTCAGGAATTGTCACTATGGACGTCGTCGACTCAACTGGTGCAGTCGTGCTGTCGGAAGAAACAACTGGAACTGTCGTCGAGGTTGCGATTGCTACAGGTGCTTCAGCAATGACGTCAGTGCTCAGCGCAACCGATGAGGTTCGCAGCACAAACCCAACGCCGACACTCATCACAATCAACGCTCCGCCAACCATGAGTGCGAGTCGTGGCTTGGCTTGAAGAGAAGCCGAATGGCGTACTGGATTTTCTAAAAAGTGATGCGAGAGTGATGCGGCGATGACTGCGGCGGCAATCGCAATAATGCGTTCGCTCACGCGCAAGTCGCGCCCTGCGTGCGATTCGGCAATGATCAGAACTGGCCAGTGCCACAAGTAGATCGAGTACGAGCGGGCACCGATCCATTGCAAAGGTTTGAGTGAAAGAATTCGTTGCGGGCCCCAATGTGCATTTTGCCCAGCCATGAGAACGAGGGCCGTTGCAACAACGGGTAGTAATGCCAATTTGCCAGGGAATGCCAGCTTCTCGGTGATTTTGAGTCCGCTGAAAATGATGGCGAACAGTCCGAGCCAACCAATGACCGCGCGGAAATTGTTGGGAAGTTGTTCAACATGTTTCCACGACAAGGCAACGAGCGCACCGATACCAAGCTCCCAAGCACGGGTGTGCAAACCAAAGAATGCCCATGGTTGAGATTGTGTGGTTTGCCAGATGCACAGTGATAGTGAGACAACGCTGAGTGTGGAGATCGCAACAATTGCTCGCGCGTGGCGGTCGCGTGACTTCCAGAGCAACAAAATCAACAGCGCGGGCCAGACAATATAAAACTGTTCTTCGACCGAAAGTGACCAAAAATGTTGGAAAGGTGACGGCGGTTGTCCGGCCTGTAAGTAATCGGTGCTGCGAATACCGAATAAAATGTTGGAGAAGAAACCTCCACTGGCGACCGCATCAGTGCCAATGTCGTGTAGCCGAAGTGGTTCAAGCCAGATACGACTTGCAAGTGCAGTGACAGCAATGACCAACGCCGATGCTGGCAACAGGCGGCGGGCTCTGCGAGCGTAAAAGTTCTTCAGTGAAATTTCACCGTCCGCTGAATGTTCGCTGATGAGTAACGACGTGATCAGAAATCCGGAGACGACGAAGAACACATCGACACCGATGAATCCGCCAGTGAGGCCAAGAAATTTGGCGTGAAAGAGAACCACGAAGCCGACAGCCAGTGCCCGAAGGCCTTCGATATCGCGTCTAAACATGAAGTGGTCGAGACCGGCGTCGATCCGGTGACCTTCCGCTTTTCAGGCGGACGCTCTGCCGACTGAGCTACTCGACCGTGTGCTTGTGGGTTTCCCCAC
>WLMQ01000091.1 GCA_009700145.1 Actinomycetota bacterium | reverse complement strand
GTGACGCTCGTCAAGTTCTCGCCTTGGGACTGCATTGCTCCGCAGGTAGACGGGTCAATAGGGGTACAGTTTTCAACGATGTCTGAAGCGCTGATCCCTACCACTGGTGCCACTCCCGACTTTGGAGCCAACTCATGGCTCGTCGAGGAGATGTACGAGCAATACCGTCTCGATCCTGCATCGGTCGGTGAATCGTGGCAGGAGTTTTTCTCGGACTACAAGTCACTGGCAACTGCTGTCGCTGCGGTGACCAACCCAAAGCCCGAACCTGTCGTTGCGGCTGCGCCTCAGGCGATCGCATCCAACGGGGTCGCAAAGGCCGCACCGAGTGCTGTAGCAACTGTCGCCGCTCCCGCAGAAGATGTCAGCGAACCAATTCGCGGAGCCGGCCTGGCGATTGTTTCAAATATGGAGCGCAGTCTCACTGTTCCGACTGCCACAAGTTTCCGTAATGTGCCGGCGAAGTTACTTGAAGTGAACCGCAGCGTCATCAACGGATATCGCAGCCGCACTGGCCAAAGCAAAATTAGTTTTACCCACTTAATTGGTTATGCGATTGTGCGTGCCATCGCCGATGCAGTGCCTGCGATGAACAGTGCGTTTTCAGAAGGTGCTGATGGTAAGCCGCGTGTCACGCATCATCAACATATCAATATGGGACTTGCAGTTGACGTTGCGAAGTCCGACGGAAGTCGTACTTTGGTTGTTCCGGTGTTGCGCGAAGCTGATCGCCTTTCATTCGGTGAGTTTTTGGTGGCCTACGAAGACGTTGTGCGCAAGGTCAAGCAAAACAAACTCACTGTGGCCGACTTCCAAGGCGCAACGATCAGTTTGACTAACCCTGGCACGATCGGAACAGTTCAAAGTGTGCCGCGACTCATGCCAGGTCAGGGTGTCATCGTTGGCGTTGGATCCATTGATTATCCAGCCGAATTCCAGGGTGCAGACGAGCGAGCACTCGGAACATTGGGTATTTCGAAGGTGGTCACTGTCACAAGTACATACGACCACCGCATCATTCAGGGTGCCGAAAGCGGCATGTTCTTGAAGCGCGTTCATGAACTGTTGTTGGGCGAGCACGGTTTCTACGAAAGTGTCTTCAAGAGTCTTGAAGTTCCGTACGAAGCAGTGAAATGGCGCACTGACGTCAATCCGCTTGACCGTGAAGAATCCAACCTGCATAAGCAAATGCAGATTGCCACGTTGATTCGCGTCCATCGCGTACGCGGTCACTTGATTGCCGACATTGATCCGTTGCGATGGAAAGAACCGAAGTTGCCCGTCGAGCTTGACCCCGCAACTTATGGTCTCACTATTTGGGACCTCGATCGCGAATTCTTAACTGGCGGTGTCGCTGGCACCAATCGTTTGCCGTTGGGCGAACTGTTACATGTTTTGCGTGATGCCTATTGCCGCAGCATTGGCGTCGAATACATGCACATTCAAGACACCGACGAACAGCGTTGGGTGCAAAGTCATTTCGAAGGTGTGCAATTCCAGCTGTCAAAAGAAGAAAAGCATCGCGTACTTGAGCGATTGAATGCCGCTGAAGCATTTGAAAAGTTCTTGGCCACAAAGTACGTCGGCACCAAGCGTTTCGGTCTTGAAGGTGCCGAAAGCGCAGTGCCGATTCTTGATGAAATTTTGTCACGTGCTGCCACGGCTGGTCTTGATTCGGCAGTTGTAGGTATGGCGCACCGCGGTCGTTTGAACATTTTGGCCAATGTAATGGGCAAGAGTCTCGACAGTATTTTCGGCGAATTCGAAGGTTATGTAGACCCTGCAACCGTGCAGGGCTCTGGCGACGTGAAGTACCACTTAGGTGCTGCGGGTCAACATGTCAATCCAAATGGTGCGTCAATCAAGATTGAACTTGCTGCCAACCCGAGTCACCTCGAAACTGTTGATCCATTGGTGCTCGGAATGATTCGTGCACGTCAAGACCAGATTGACCCGCCAGGTTCATTCCCCGCACTACCGATCTTGATTCATGGTGACGCCGCATTTGCTGGCCAAGGAATTGTTGCCGAATGCTTAGGCATGAGCGACATCAATGGTTATCGCGTGGGTGGAACGATCCACCTCATCATCAATAACCAGATTGGTTTCACGACATCGCCGCAGTTCGCGCGTTCATCGCTGTATTGCAGTGACGTTGCAAAAACTGTTCAAGCGCCCATCTTCCACGTCAACGGCGACGACCCCGAAGCTTGTGTGCGCGTTGCGCGACTCGCGTGGGATTACCGTCAGCGTTTCCATAAAGACGTTGTGATTGACATGGTGTGCTACCGCCGTCACGGACACAACGAAGGTGACGACCCGAGCTATACGCAGCCGTTGATGTACAAGGCCATCGCCGAAAAGCGCAGTGTCCGTAAGTTGTATGTTGAGACCTTGGTTGGTCGTGGTGATATCACGCTTGAAGAAGCCGAACAAGCGCTCAATGATTTCCAGGGCAAGTTGCAAGTTGCGCTTGAACAGACCCGTTCACATGCGCCAGTCCCGACAAAAGTTGCTAAGCCACCAAAGCCCGTGGGTGTTTTGCCGCACGTTGATACAGGTGTGAAGCGCGAAGTTCTTGATCAAGTATTTACACAACTCACCAATTATCCCGAGGGCTTTACGGTCCATCCGAAATTAGGCAAGCAGTTCGAATTGCGCTCAAAGATTTATAACGAACAAGGCGAAGTTGATTGGGCGACTGCTGAATTGATGGCTTACGGTTCGCTCGTGACCGAAGGTGTGCCAGTGCGTTTGGCCGGAGAAGATTCGCGTCGTGGAACGTTCAGCCAGCGTCATTCTGCTCTTGTTGATAATAACACCGAGCGCGTCTGGATTCCGTTGTCAGAATTGCCGGGCGCCGAAAAGTTTTGGGTGTATGACTCGCTGCTGAGCGAATACGCCGCACTTGGTTTTGAATACGGCTACGCCCACGCCAACCCCGAAGCACTCGTGTTGTGGGAAGCGCAATTCGGCGACTTCGTTAACGGCGCGCAAATCATTATTGACCAATACTTGGTTGCCGCCGAAGACAAGTGGGGACAGCGCAACGCTCTTGTGATGTTGCTGCCCCATGGTTACGAAGGGCAGGGTCCAGAACATAGTTCGGCACGTATCGAACGTTTCTTGACCATGTGCGCCGAGGACAACATTCAGGTAGTTAATGCCACGACAGCGGCCCAGTATTTCCATGTTTTGCGTCGTCAGATGCATCGTGAAATTCGTAAGCCTTTGGTGATCTTTACACCCAAGGGACCCTTACGTATGAAGGAAGTCCGTTCAAAGATTTCCGATCTGGAAACTGGCACTTCATTCCAAGAAGTTCTTGACGATCCGTTCGTGAGCGACGCTGCGAGCGTCAAGCGCGTGGTGTTCTGCTCAGGAAAAGTTGCCTGGGATGCATTTGCCGAACGTAACAAGCGCAATGCTGCGGCAGCAATCGTTCGAGTTGAACAGTTGTATCCATTCCCCATCGAGCAGATGATGGATATCTTGAAGCATTACCCGAACGCAAAAGAAGTTGTGTGGTTGCAAGAAGAACCGCTCAATATGGGCGCGTGGACGTTCGTTGAACATCGCTTCTGGCGAGTCAAAGAACAGGGTTACGACCTGCGTCACGTGGCGCGGGTTGAAAGCGGAAGCCCGGCGACTGGTTCAAAGACAGTTCACGATCAAGAATTTGCCGATCTCATGGACGGAACCTTCCAAGGTCTCTGAAATACCCGCGATTCTGGTGTCGTTTTCTTTGGCTATGCCAAAGAAAACGACACCAGAATCACTAGCGAAGAGCAATTCCGAGAATTGCTTCGAGGTCGTTAATGGCTTTGTCAGCACCCAAAACCTTGATTGTCTGCATGCCCATCGCCGCGGCTGGTTTGAGGTTGATTCCGAGGTCATCTAAAAAGACGCACTCAGTCGGCTGCACGTTGAGTAACTCGCACGCAATTTCGTAAAACCGCGTTTCGGGTTTACGGCAACCAACCTTCGAACTTTCGACGACCGTGTCAAAGCGTTCCATGATGAGGTCGATGTCGGCTTCTCGACTATTTTCGGGACGCTCGGTGATGCCATCGCCACCCACCATGTTGTTGGTGAGACAGGCTGTTTTGAATCCGGCCGCTTTCACGAGGTCGAGTGCATGCACCATTTCGGGTTGAATCTCGCCCTTCAAAAGTGCCAACACGTCATAACCCCGAATGTCAAAGCCCATAGCCACCGCATCATTGGCGAACGCCTGGTCGAACTCGGCCGCCGAGATATCGCTGCGCTCAAAATGCGCCCAGGCGTTGTCGTCGGGGTTGGTGGCGTTGATGGTCCGAATCGTGTCCAAGGGGAGTCCTTGGGCGCTCTCAAAGCGGTTAAAAGCCGCAAATGGGCTACTCAGGATCACCCCACCAAAATCCCACAAAACAGCCGAAATAGTCGTCGTACGAGTCACACCTCAGATCGTAGGGCTATCCCCACCTGCGAGCCCCATTAGTGGTTCACTAGAAGGGATATGCCACCTAAGCCAGCCGCCCCAAAACACGTCATTGTGGATGGCTCGAACATCGCCACTGAGGGCCGTTCGAAGCCCAGCCTGAAGCAGTTGAACGATGCCGTGATGGCGTTTATTCAAGATCATCCCAAAGCAGTGATCACGGTGATTGTTGATGCAACATTTGGACATCGCATTGACCCGAAAGAAGCGACGGCATTTGACAAGGCTGTCGAACATAACGAACTCGTCACGCCGCCAGCGGGCACAGTTGGTCGTGGTGATGGATTTGTGTTGAGTATCGCACAAAAAGTTGGGGCCTCAATTTTGTCGAATGACAGCTATCAAGAATTTCACGGTCAGTACGAGTGGCTGTTTGATGAAGGTCGTTTAATTGGTGGCAAACCTGTTCCGAATGTTGGGTGGGTGTTTGTTAATCGCACCCCAGTTCGTGGTGAAAAGAGTCGTCGCGCAATTCGCGAATCTCTTCCCGCTACCGACAAGCCCGGCAGAGGTGTTGCCAAGGTCAAGGTGAGTGCCGAAGCGATGAAGCCAATGCCAGTGCCGAAGTCATTGCCGCCGGGCGCAAAACTTCCGGCCAAGAAAGTTGAAAGTTCTAAATCGGTGAACGACATTTTGCCGTTCTTGCAATTTGTTGAAAAAAACACCGTCGGCTCGGTGGTCATAGGTGTCGTCGAGAGTTATTCGTCGCATGGTGCTTACGTCACGATTGGTGATGTCCGCGGATATGTGCCATTACGTCTTCTCGGTAGCCCGCCACCGCGTTCGGCTCGTGAAGTGATGCAACTTGGCGAGAGCGTGACTCTTGAGATCGTCGAGATCATTGCGGGTCGACGCAGCATTGATCTTGTTCCGACAACAAAGTCGGTCTCAGAGGTCGGGACGAAGTCCAAGAAAAAGACAGTTGGCAAGAAAGCCGCGCCCGCTAAAAAAGTTGTGCCTGTTAAGAAGGCGGTCGCTGTCAAGAAAGCGGCCCCGGCCAAGAAGGCTACGCCTGCGAAGAAGGCTGCTCCTGTCAAAAAAGTAACACCGTTCAAAAAGGCAACACCAGTGAAGAAGGCCGCGCCCGCGAAAAAGGCTGTTGCTAAAAAGATCGCAACTAAGGCTGCCCCCAAAAAGGTTTCGGCCAAGACTCCAGTTAAAGCTGCTCCTCGCCGCAAGTGACTTGAGGGTCACTGATCGCCTACGGTTCTCTTGTGCGCCTCGCTACCTGGAACGTCAACTCATTACGGGCTCGTATGCCGCGTGTCGATGAATGGTTACTCGATGTACAACCAGATGTCGTGTGCATGCAAGAAACCAAACTTGCCGAAGACGCTTTTCCGACTGAGCATTTTGCCGAGATGGGTTACGAATCTGTTCATCACGGCCAAGGTCAGTGGAATGGCGTTGCAATTTTGAGCAAAGTTGGACTCGAAAACCCGGTCCGCAATTTTGCCGATGGTCAGCCACTAGATGCCGAAGCACGTTTAGTCACCGCAACTTGCGCGGGTATCAGAGTGAGCTCGGTGTATGTACCTAATGGGCGCGAACTCGATAACGATCATTACCAATACAAGTTGGCGTGGATGAAGCGATTGATCACTCATCTCAACTCAGACACCTCTTCTTCAGATGCCGTTATCGTCACGGGCGACTACAACATCGCGCCCGAAGACATCGATGTGCACAACCCCGCCGACTTTGTTGGGGCAACTCATGTCAGTGAGGCCGAACGTCAAGTGTTACGCGACCTCGAAGCGTGGGGCATGGTTGACGTCTTTCGTCAGCATCATCCCGACGACAAACTGTTTTCCTGGTGGGATTACCGCGCTGGTGGATTTAATCAAAACAAGGGAATGCGCATTGACCTCATCATGGCGACGCCCTTGGTTGCTGCGAAATCGCGCTGGACCATCGTTGATCGCCAGGCGCGAAAAGGTGAAAAGCCGAGCGACCACGCTCCTGTATTGGTGGATATTGATGCCTGAAGAAATCAGTCCCGAATCTGAACGTTCGGTTTGGTCAAACCCCGGCGATTCGACCATCCCGTCGCCATTGGCGTTGCCACGACATCGCGTGGCAATGTACGACCCAAATAATCCGCGCCTTCGTTTAGCGAATGCGACTCGCGAAGTTCTGCAACATTCAGCAACGTCAACGGCGCACGCCGATGTGTTTGCTCAGGCGGCTGCATTGCTAGAACAAGCCGCGGCGTTGCTTGAACCTGGTCCGCACGGACGTTCTTATCACGCAAGTGCCGAAGGCGCGGTCGGAGGTGCAACACACGGCTTCATTAGCCACAGCCCAGTGACTGGACCACTCAATGGTTTGGCTGGACTGATTGAACTTGAAAGTAATCCGAACGAAATCATTGCGACCGTCACTTACGGTGACGCGTACGAAGGCCCGCCTGGTTGTTTGCACGGTGGCTTAATTGCTGCAATCTTTGATGAGGTGCTGGGTTTTGCGCAGGCATTGTCAGGTGCTCCCGGAATGACCGGTCGTCTTGAAGTGACGTATCGATCACCAACCCCATTGCATCAACCCTTAAAAGTGACCGGTCGATTTGATGGAATTGATGGTCGCAAGATCATGACATCGGGCGAGATTTATGCGGGTGACCGTTTATGTGCGCAAGCCGTCGGCACATTTATCTCGGTCAAGGCCGAAAAGTTTGCTGCGCTGAATCTTGATCGTCACACGCGCGAATAGTTGTAGCAGCGTTTGTTCAGTTTTTGGTTCGTTCAATGCCGCGTTGTACAGCATTCAAAATTCGTTGACCGACGCGCAGTGCCATTGATTGACCAAAGCCCTCGATAGCCGACAGGTCTTCGACGCTAGTCGGGCGAGCCCGAGCGATTCGTCGAAGAACTTCATCCGAACAAAAGATCATCGGATCAAGGTTTGCAACTCGACCAGCATTGGCGCGCCACAGTAATAGTTCGTCATAGACAAAATCATGTGGCTCAAGTTCTTGACGACGAAGTGTTTGATCACGTACATAGTCAGACGACGGAGGAGCGACTTCAAGGATCATGTCAACACCCTCAACAAACGGACTGCGGGTCCGTGAGCGTCCCCGCCGTGATTGAGCATGAGTGATTGCCAAACGATCAGCGGCGCGAGTCATGGCAACATAAGCCAAACGAATTTCTTCAGCAGTTTCTGCTGGAGTCTTGGCTGAAGAGTGTGGAATCAGCCCTT
>WLMQ01000090.1 GCA_009700145.1 Actinomycetota bacterium | reverse complement strand
GTGAACGACGGTGGTTCTGCCTGGAACGAGAAGTCTGAGTGCCACGCACCACCAAAATTGAAGGCCGATCCTTCATCGGCTTCTTTGACAACCCGAATGACCTCGGGGAATTCGTCCATTGTCGCAATGAAGGGCACTTCGCCAAATTGCCCAAGTCGGCTCGAGAAAGCACTTTGTTGTGAGGGTTCAAGGGCCTGCCTGCGCACTACAAGTACCTCGTGCTCACACATCAATGTCCGTAATTCTGCAAGTTCATGGTCACTGAGGGAGCCGAGATCGATGTCTGAAACTTCAGCAGCAAAAACTCCCGTCAATGGTTGGGCTTTGATTGGCATACTTCAACCCTAACTGTTCTAAGGTTTAGGTATGACAGCGTTAGAGATCCCAAGATTTGGCGAATTACTGAGTCCCTTTATTTCAAAAGTTCCCGATGGCACTCGCCCCCGATTTTTGGCATTACTTGAACGCGGTGCAGCCAATCGTTATCGCATGTGGGCCGAACAACTCCCTGAACATTCGGCTGTTCTTCTTGAGTGCTCCGAAAGTGAAGACGAAATCGCCAATCGTATTGAAGGTGCCTTTGCTCTCGATGAATCGTTGCGCGATGAACTGCTTGCACCTCTTCCTCAAGCCACGCAGACCTATTACGACGCATTTGCCCCGTACGACATTTGGGACCAACTGCGCATTCAGGCCAATGCCGAACGTCAGGGCGCAAATGCCTGGCGATCCATCGCATCTGTACACCCTGACGCGCAGGTGATCGAGGTATTGCATTCGTGTTCGGCGCTTGAAGAGCTCAGTGCCGATGCGCTTGATGCGCTCATCGCCGCACACGCACCAGCGCACTGATCAACAACTAAGGTTTCTTTTATGCCTGTGAAGCGTCTCTTTCGTACGCTTCAACTCGCGACGTTGCTCATGTCATCAACGTATGGCGTGATGTTCACCATGCTCGATGACTACCGCGACAAATACGGCATCAGCGAATCGCGACTTGGACTAGTGCTCGCAGCCGGATTCTTTTCGGCATTCTTGAGCCAAATTTCAATCGCACCGCTTGCCGACCGCGGGCGCGCCAAAGTACTGATGATGACCGGGTTTCTGCTTGTCATCGTTGGCTGCTTGTTCATGGGATTTGGCCACAATTTCTTCTTGCTATTGATCGGTCGTTTACTGATGGGCATTGGCGGTGGCATGTCACTACCAGCGTTGCGAAAAATTGTGATTGTTTCTGATCCCGAAAATCTCGGTGGCAATATGGGCAAGTTGCTCAGCGTCGATATTGCCGGCTTTGCACTTGGTCCAGTCATTTCAGTTTTGACAGTCGACACCATTGGGATCGCAGCACCGTTCGTGATCATCAGCGCCGCAGTATTAGTGGTCACCCTTGTCTTAAGTCGCGTTGATGTTCCGGAAACAGCAAAAGTTGATCGACCAAGTGAACGTTTGGCATTTGACCTATTAAAAATTCCTGCCGTGTCGGGTGCAGTTCTGATTGGTGTCGCATTGTTCTTAATGATCGGAACTTTTGATTCATTGTGGTCGATCATGATGGACGACTTGAAAGGTCCCGAGTGGATGGCGAACGCCGGCGTGAGTTTGTTCGCTTTACCGATGATCTTTCTTGGTCCGATTGGCGGGCGACTCGCACAAAACAAGGGCGCTTACCGAGTTGGCGCCATTGGCGGCATCGTGGGTGCTGTATGTATGACGATGTATGGCTTCTTGCCAAGCCCATACCTCATGATGGGCGTGTTCTTTTTCCACATCGTCAATGATGGGTTTACTGTAACGAGCGCTGGCGTTGCGGTCGGCCAGGCGGCTCCCCCAGAACGCCAAGCTGGTGCCCAAGGTTTGCTTGGTGGCTTACAGACTCTCACCGGAGGAATTGCCGCGAGTTTTGCCGGTTGGAGCTACGACCACCTTGGTCGAGGACCGACCTTCTCAATTACAGCAACAGCGATGGTCATTTTGGTTCTTGCTGGTTTCGCACTTGCTGGCCCCGAACACCGCACCGCGCCTGTCGCTGTGCCAACATCTTGATCATGGGTTTGCGTGACGGTGACGGCTGGGTCTTTTGTAATTGTGGCTATCGCCATTGGGGCCTTCATGGTGCCGCCGGTTTATTGATGGTGCGCTTCGATATGGGTGAACCACATGTGTTGTTGCAGTTGCGTGCCGCTTGGACACATGGTGGTGGAACCTGGGCGATTCCGGGTGGTGCTCTCGACTCACACGAAGATTCCATTGAAGCCGCCGTGCGCGAAGCATACGAAGAAGCCGGAATTGATGCGCGTTTCTTAGATGTCAAAGACATTTATTCTGACAATCACGGCAACTGGCGATACGACACGGTCATTGCTCATGTCACTGGCGATGTCGGTGCTCACGAAGCCAACTACGAAAGTGACGAAGTTCGGTGGGTCGGAATCTCGACTGTTGAAGGATTTGATTTACACCCCGGCCTGCGCAGCTCGTGGCCACATGTATTGCCGAAGCTTGTTGCTTCGCTACCTAACGAAGGATGAATTATGGGACAGCACATCAGTTATGAATTAGAGGGCGTCACCTACATTGGTTACCTCGCACTTCCCAAAGGCGAAGGAAAGGTACCTGGTGTTTTGGTGTGCCATGAAGGCCCCGGAATTTCAGAGAACACTTTCACCAAAGCCGATCGATTGGCTGCTCTTGGCTTTGTGGCGTTCGCTCTTGATTATCACGGCGACGGCAAGATGGTTCCGCTTGAAGACATGATCACCAAATTGATGGCGCTCATCACGTCACCTGATGAAACGTTGAAGCGGGCGAAGGCAGGTCTCAATGTTTTATTGAGTCAGCCACGGGTTGATGCAACTCGCATTGCCGCAATCGGTTATTGCTTCGGTGGAACAATGTGTCTCGAATTAGTGCGCGCCGGAACCGATCTTGCAGCGATTGTTGGTTTCCACTCGGGTCTCGGTACATCAACCAAAGTTGTTCCAGGTGCGATCACTGCAAAAGTCTTGGTGTGCATTGGCGCTGATGATCCGATGATCCCGCCCGATCAACGCATTGCGTTCGAAAAGGAAATGACTGACGCAAAAGCCGACTGGCGCATGAATGTGTACGGAGATGCGCAGCACAGTTTCACCAACCCAGGCGCTGATGGTTCACGCCCCGGAGTTTTGTATAACAAGAACGCCGATGAGCGTTCGTGGCGAGCAATGCGCGATATTTTCGCCGAAGTGTTCTGAACTATTTTTCGACGCAAGTATTACGCAACGTGCCGATGACATCAGCACCGCTATCAATCACATCGCCAGCTTTCAAGAACTGACCGCGTGCTGCACCGACTCCATCGGGCGTACCCGTAAAAATGATGTCACCGGGTTCGAGCGTGCAAATGCTTGAGAGGTACGAAATCAAGAACGGAACATTGAAAATGAGATCAGTCGTACGGGCTTCTTGCATTCGTTGACCCGCAACGTCACACCAAATTCCGATGTCATCGGGGTCACTGAACGAATCAACAGAAGCAATCACTGGTCCGATAGGGCCAAAGCTGTCAAAACTCTTGCCCAAGCTGAACTGCGGTGGCTTTCCGGTCATTTGTACCATGCGATCGCTGATGTCTTGTCCAAGAGTGATTCCGGCAACATGGCTCCACGATGATGACTCGGCAATGTCCTTGCCACCCTTGCCAATAACAACAACGATTTCAACTTCCCAGTCGACTAACGGGCCAGACAGCACCACGTCAGCGGTCGGACCAACTAGACACGACGGGAACTTGGTGAACGTTAAGGGCGCCGGTGGAACTTCCATTGCCGACTCGCTCGCGTGCGAGCGATAATTCAGACCAATTGCAAAGACCTTCTTGGGGTTCGGAACACATACGCCAATCGGGCCAGTCACTGGCGAACCAGCAGAGCGAGCTTTATCGCTTGCTGCGTGCAGTTCACCAAAACGCTCAATGGCGTGCATCGGATCGGCCAGTGATTCATCGCCAACAACTTTGGCTAGATCATGAAAAACGCCATCAACTTCGATAGCCGAACGATTATTGATATTGGTGAGACGAAACATGATTTTCCGTTCTTGCAGACAATAGAGACAGTGGTTACTCTAACAATGTGACTGTCATTCCGAGATTTGCCGCTAGTGCTGCCGCTGAAGACATCGCCCAAGCCCTTCAAACCGTCGGGTGCGTGATCATTGAGAACCTTGCCCCCGTTGAACTCGTCGACCAGATATTGGCCGAGATGGCCCCATACATCGATGCCACGCCGTATGGCAGCGAGGACTTCACTGGTCGCACGACCAAACGAACCGGCGCACTGCTGGCCCGTTCTCGTGCGTCAGTAGATCTCGTGGCCCACCCACTCATTCTCGATATCACCCAAAAGATCCTTGGCCCGCACGCAGACACATTTCAACTTCATCTCACCCAAATCATCAACATCGGACCAGGAGGTCAAGCGCAGGGGTTGCACCGCGATCAATGGTGCTTCAATATGTTCCCCTTCCCCGCCGATATGGATGTTGAGGTCTCAACAATTTGGGCCCTTGACAACTTCACCGAAGAAAACGGTGCGACGCGAGTCATCCCAAATAGCTTGAATGATCCACCTACGGCGATTGAAGACAACCATCGCACTGTCGGTGCCACGATGCCGAAAGGCTCAGTCGTGATCTACACCGGTCGCACCATTCATGGCGGTGGCGCAAATCAATCAACACAAATTCGTCGTGGATTAAATGTTGATTACATCCTCGGCTGGCTGAGACAAGAAGAAAATCAATACCTGTCATGTCCACCCGAAATTGCACGAACACTTCCCGAACATGTACAAAAGTTGGCCGGCTATTCACTTGGGTCGTACGCCCTGGGATATCAAGATGACATCCGTGACCCGTTCGCGGTATTGAATGGTTACGAAGCTGGCTCATCATTTGGTGGACTTGATACCGCAATTCCGATAGTCAACAAGTAACAATTGATCAATGACTTTGCCAGACCCAATACGCTCTGATCATTCGGCGCCGTATTTACCCGGTCTCGATGGACTGAGGGCTCTCTCGGTACTCGTTGTCGTGGCCTTCCATAGCGGTGTCATAGATGGCGGCTGGATCGGTGTTGACGTTTTCTTTGGCATCTCGGGCTTCTTGATCACAGGTTTGATGGTTGCCGAGAATCAGCGCAATGGTCGTGTTGCTCTCGGAGCATTTTGGATGCGACGTATTCGTCGCTTGGTGCCCGCTCTCATTGTTTTGCTCGGTCTCGTTGCCGTTCTCGTTCAGTTCAATCAAGTTGAAGTCACTGCGCGAAATATTTGGGGTGCACTCACCTACTCAACAAATTGGGTGCACATTTTTGGGGGCACCAGTTACTGGGATCATTTCGCAACGCCAGACCCACTACGGCACTTGTGGTCGCTCGCCATTGAAGAACAGTTTTATGTCGTGTGGCCCATCGTTGCTTGGTATGTCTTCAAGCGACGTTCGCCTTCGACTCTTGGAAAAGTTGCATTGATTGGCGCAGGTGCTTCGGCACTCGTACAAGTCATTGGAATTCATGCAGGCTTGTCAGTTGATCGCGTGTACCAAGGCACCGATACACGTGCTGTTGCGTTTTTGTTTGGTGCAGCAATTGCAACTCGAGGTTGGCCACCGCGAAAACTAGCCCTCCCTTCATGGCTACTACCCACTTTCGCAGGCATCGTGTTGATTCCCGCAGCAATCTGGTTGCCAGGCGACCGAGACTGGGTTTTCAACGGACCGCTCATTGTGATTTCACTTGCTGGTATCGCGGCAGTTGTCTACAGCACCACCCAATCCAACCGACTTCTATCGTCACCTGCACTACGACTCGTTGGTCGTTGGAGCTATGGCATTTATTTGTTCCATTGGCCACTCGTTATTTCGCACAAGTTTGATGACCTCAATTGTGTTGCACGGTTCTTAGTAGTTACCGCAATATCTATTGTCTTATCTGGCCTTTCCTATCGATTCATTGAGTCGCCGATTCGTAACCGTCGCCTTCCGCGTTTGAGTATGTTGCCCGTTGCAGCTATTGCTGTCGCAATTGTTGTTGTGAGTCTCGTTGTTTCAACCCCCACCGCACCGGCTCTCAATGTTGAGGTCACTCTTGCCCCACGACCAACAACTGTTGAGTCGGTGCCGATTGAGTTGCCGCAACGAGTCATGGTGTTCGGTGATTCTGTCCCTGCAGTCGCCGCCGATGAATTACAAGCCGAAGCAAAGTCGCTTGGAATTGAAATCGAAGTTCGGGCTGATCCCGGTTGTGTGCCATCAGAAGATAAGAAAGATCAATACGGCAAACCCGAATGTGTCACTTTCTTGCAAGGCACCCGCGCCCGAGCCCAAGAACTCGATATTGATACGGCAATCATTTGGTGGGGTGGAACTGGTGTTGGATTCGTCGAGCACGGAACACCGCATTATTTCTGCGATGCCGAAGACCAACAACTGACGCGAGATCGCATTCACCGTCTCGTGGCCTACTTTGATGGAGTCGCCAGCAACATCATCTTGGTGGCTCCAGTCCCCCGTTTAGATCAGACCGCAAAAGACGTAGTGGGAACTGAGTGCGAGATCGTCGCTTATGACGATGTCGCCGCCGAACTTGGAATCAAGGTCATACACCTGCGTGATGATGTGTGTCCGTCATATCCCGATGACTGCGATCGGATCTTCCGCTACGACGGCCTGCATTACAACGGCGAACCCGCCACCCAAGTCGCCAAAATTATTCTCGCTGCCTTGTGATTCTGGTGTCGTTTTATTCGCTATTACCGACTAAAACGACACCAGAATCACGAGAGGAATGTGAGTTGGTCGGTGGTTTTGATGGCACCGGGTTTGGTGACCTTGGCGTAGACCCCAACATTTTGATCAAGGTCGCGCACGATGTGTCGCAAGATTGCGCGATCGGCAGGTAGATCGTCGCCGACCTCACGCGTCACCATCACGCAACGCGGACACGCCGACTGAAATTCAATTTCGCATTCGCCAATTCGTGCCGTCTTTCCGGCCCACGCAAATTCGGGATGACCAGTTTGATCACCTGTGTCAATCACCAAACTCGGGCGGAAACGTCGAATATCAATCTGTGAATCTGGCAAAGCCTCTTGCATTGAACGCAGTGCCGAAGTGCTCATGATCATCAACGGCCAGCAGTCGTAATAAGTACCTGGTGGAGATTCGAATTCCATGACCTCTGGCGGAAAGACCGAAAAGTCGGGAAGCGGTTCGTCATTGTCGCGACCAAAAATATTGCGCAGTTCTTCCATCATGTCGTCACTGCCAGGTGCGCCACGACGATAGTGATCAAGGTCGGTGGCTGGGCGCAATGCTTCAAGTTGGACCGGGACACCAATGGCATTGCTGATCGCCGCGTGTACATCGCTGTCGTCACTGCGAACGACGTGACCACTCGGCAAAGAAATTGACACGTGATCCGAGCCCGCGACAAACGAAGCCGACAACTTCATCAAGCCACCAAATTTTTTGGCGCCGCGAATTCCACCGTTTTCAAGATCACGAACAGCCCATTGGCGATCGCCCACAAGGCCTAACTCACTCACAGAACATTCATCAACTGTTGCTCCCACCATCGATTTAACGGGATACACCCAAATCTGTGAGAGCCAAAGTTGCGTCATGAACGAATGGTACCGACCTTGAGATCTTTGAACGGCATATTCTTGTCCACCATTGGTTCACGGGGCAG
>WLMQ01000009.1 GCA_009700145.1 Actinomycetota bacterium | reverse complement strand
GTTGAATCACCAGCCAAGGCCAAAACAATTGGTTCTTTGCTCGGTGCCAACTTTGACGTCCTGGCTTCGGTTGGCCATATCGCAGACCTTCCCTCTAAGGGCATGGCCGTCGATGTGGACAACCATTTCAAGCCCACATACGAGCTGACCGAGCGCGGCGCCAAGGTGATTAAAGAATTGCGAGCCCTCGCCAAGAAGGCCAGCGCCATCTATCTGGCAACCGACGAAGACCGAGAGGGTGAGGCCATCAGTTGGCACCTCATCGAAAACCTCAAGTCGGCGATCAAGCCCGGTGTCCCCGTACACCGTGTGGTCTTTCACGAAATCACCAAGACCGCCATTGACCATGCTTTCGCAACTCCCCGAGGTCTTGATTACGGCTTGGTCGACGCCGCCGAGACCCGTCGCATCCTCGACCGCTTGTTCGGTTATGAGGTATCCCCCGTGTTGTGGCGCAAAGTAAATCGTGGATTGTCCGCAGGTCGTGTGCAAAGCCCGACCGTCCGTTTGATTGTTGAACGTGAACGTGAGCGCATCGCTTTCGTGACGGCCGGATATTGGGGCCTCGATCTAGTGTCAGCGACCAGCCCTTCTTTCAAAGCAGCGTTACTAGAAGTTGATGGCAAGCGAGTTGCCACCGGAAAAGATTTCGACAGTTTTGGCAAAGCCAAAGCTGGCGTCGTCGTACTCACCGAAACAGTCGCGATGTCGCTCGTTGATCGACTCGCAAACGCAACCATCAATGTGCGTTCGGTTGAAGACAAACCGTATCGCTCGTCGCCCAAGCCGCCATTCATGACGAGCACCTTGCAACAAGAGGGTGGTCGCAAGTTGCGCTTGTCAGCACAACAGGTCATGCGTACCGCTCAAGGTTTGTACGAACGAGGATTCATTACATATATGCGTACAGACTCGGTTACCTTGGCCGAGGAAGCACTTGAAGAAGTGCGTACACAAATTCGTAAGGATTACGGCGCCGATTACCTGCCCGCATCACCACGTCGTTATGCGAACAAGGTTAAGAATGCGCAAGAAGCTCACGAAGCGATTCGTCCAACCTTGCCCATGCGTTCACCCGACAGTGTGATGAGTCAATTGAGCGGACCCGACCTTGCGTTGTATCGCCTGGTCTGGCAGCGCACGCTTGCTTCGCAAATGCCTGATGCACAAGGTGTCACAGTTTCAATTCGATTGGGTGGAGTTGCTGTCGCATCTGGCGCAACAGCGGCCAACGATTGCGAATTCTCGGCGAGTGGAACAACCATTACGTTCCCTGGTCACCGTCGTGCCTACGAAGAGTCACGCGACGACGATGCAGCCGACACTGAGACTGAAGCATTGTTGCCCGTACTTAAAGTTGGCGATGCAGTGCCGGTGCTATCACTCGATCCAAACGGACACGAGACCTCACCGCCAGCTCGTTACACCGAAGCTTCAATCGTGAAGAAGCTTGAAGAACTAGGTATTGGTCGTCCATCAACATGGGCATCAATTATTCAGACGGTGCAAGACCGTGGTTACGTGTGGAAGAAAGCGCAAGCACTCGTACCGACATGGACTGCATTCGCAGTTGTCGGTTTGCTCGAACAACACTTCACCCGCTTGGTTGATTACCAGTTCACTGCCGGGGTTGAAGAAGACCTCGATGAGATTGCCCAAAAGAAACTGGCCAAAGATAAGTGGCTCCACGATTTCTATTTCGGTCTCATTGCCGAAGGTCGCGAAGGTGATGCCAGAGAACTCGGACTCAAGCGCCTCATTGAAAACAACATTGCGGGTATTGACGCAGCGGTCGTTAACTCCTTCTCGATTGGTGCCGACCCCACAACGGGTGAGGTCATCATTGTGAAGCCCGGCAAGTTTGGTCCGTATGTCAAGCGCGGTGACGAGAATGCTTCGGTTCCCGATTCGCTCGCACCAGATGAACTCACTCTTGAGATGGCCTTGCGTTTGTTGGCAATGCCTAAGAGCGATGAGCCCATCGGTGAATTAAGTGGCCTGCCGGTGTTTGCCAAGAACGGTCGTTTTGGTCCGTACGTTCAATGGGGCACGCAAGAAGTGCCGCCACCCGGATTTGAAAAGCCAAAGATGGTGAGTCTGTTCAAGACCATGGTTCTTGATCGCATCACCATGGTTGATGCCGAACAACTACTCACACTTCCTCGCACACTTGGTGTTGACCCAGCTGACGGCGAACCAATCACTGCACAAAACGGCAAGTTCGGTCCGTACCTACAAAAGGTCAAGGACTACCGCACCATTGACAACGAAGAGAAGTTGCTCACCATCACACTTGATGAAGCTCTTTCTATTTACGCACTCCCAAAAGTGTTTCGTCGAGGTCGCGCCGCGTCGCCTAACAGCGGACCGATGCGCGAGTTCGGCAGCGATCCCGCAAGCGGACGACCGGTCGTTGCCAAGGACGGCAAGTTTGGTGTGTATGTCACCGATGGCGAAGTGAATGCGTCGCTTGGTAAAGGTGACCGCCTTGAAGACATGTTGCCCGAACGTGCTTACGAATTGTTGGCGGTTCGTCGCGAAGTGATGATTGAGAAGGGTCTTGTACCCGGACAGAAGAGCCCGTCGAAGCGTGGTGCACCAAAGAAGGCCGCTGCGAAGAAGCCAGCAGCCAAGAAAGCTGCAGCTCCCAAGAAAGCCGTCGCTAAGAAGCCAGCAAAGAAGAAGGCTGTAGCTCCCAAGAAAGCAGCCGCTAAGGCTCCTGCGAAAAAGAAAGCCCAGAAGCCCGAAGAATGAAGACTCCGGTCTACATCGCATTCGAGGGAATCGAAGGTTGCGGTAAAACCACGCAGGCTTCACGTTTAGTTGCATCATTACAATTGCTAGATGCTGGCTCGGTCTTAACTCGCGAAACAGGTGGCACCGATATTGGTGCGCGAATTCGTGAGGTATTGCACGACACCGCGAATACACACCTTGATGCCATTGCTGAAGCACTCTTAATTGCTGGCGATCGTGCGCAACACCGTGCTGAAGTATTGGCTCCAGCACTTGCTGCTGGTCATCATGTGGTGAGTGATCGCAGCGTGTATTCAACGATTGCCTATCAGGGTTACGGTCGTCAGTTGCCACTCGACACTGTGCGCGCCGTCAATGACTGGGCTCTGCAGTCTCGCTGGCCAGACTTAGTTGTCTTGCTTGATGTTTCGCACGAACATGCCATGAGCCGACTCGCCCATCGCGACCTAGACCGCTTTGAACAAGAGGACAGCGACTTCTTTCAACGCGTACGAGACGGCTTTCATGCGATGGCCGCCAACGACCCGCAACATTGGGTGATCATTGAAGCTGTTGGGGATCCCGATGTGATTGAACAAGCCGTGCGTGCAGCGGTGACCGAAAGACTCGGCATCTGAAATGACAAATTCGGTCTACGACAAAGTCATTGGCCAGGAACACACGTTGATGAAGTTGCGGGCTTTGGGCAACTCTGCTGCCCACGCTTATCTGTTTGTTGGTCCGTCTGGATGCGGAAAAGATATTGCAGCTCGTGCCTTTGCAGCTGTGAAGTTGCAGGGATCTGAAGACAGCACTCAACGCACCGCCGACCTAGTGATGCGTGGCATTCATGTTGATGTTCACGAAGTCGAACGCGAAGGTGCTGGAATCAGCATGGAACAAGCTCGCGACGAAATCATTAAGTTGGCCGAGCGTTCGGCGGTTGAAGGTTCAACCCGCGTGATCATTGTGCATGACTTTCATTTACTGGCTGATGGCGCACGCGCTTCATTGTTGAAGACGATTGAAGAACCAGATGGCGAGACCGTGATGATCATGCTCAGTGACGATGTCCCAGACACCATGATCACCATCGTTTCGCGCTGTGTGCGTATCGACTTTCAGCCCATCACTGATGAATTGATTATCAAACAACTCGTTGAGGACGGCATTTATCAAGAGAAGGCTGCTTATGTGGCTCGGGTGGCTGCCGGAGATCTTGAACGAGCCCGCGTCTTGATCAATGATCCATCGCTTGCTTCACGAACTGAACTCTTTGCCAATGTTCCGACTCGTCTCAATGGCACAACTTCGCGAGCCATTGAAATCGCCGCTGAATTACTGAGTGCAGTTGAGTCATCGTTGGCGAGTTACGAATCAAAGCAAGAGGCCGAACTTGCCGAACTCGAAGAGCGCGTGAAGTTCTTGGGTGAGCGTGGAAGTGGCCGCAAGATTTTGACTGACAAGCACAAGCGTGAGTTACGTCGTTATAAGACTGATGAACTTCGTTCGGGATTACGCATGCTCACTTTGGTGTATAGCGAAGCGCTCAAGAAGTCGACCGAAGAAACCGCTCATTACCAAACCGATTCGTATGTGCGAGCGGTCAAGAAGATTCGCGATGCCAGTGTGGCTCTCAGTCGTAACGTCAACGAGAAGTTGCTCTTCGAGAACCTCTTGATGTCACTCCCCTCCATCAACTCGTGATTCTGGTGTTGTTTTAATTGGTATTACCGATTAAAACAACACTAGAATCACAAAGTTATTGGTGGTAGTTGGGGGCTTCGTTGGTGACAAGGACGTCGTGCGGATGACTCTCTTCGCGACCAGCAGTGGTCACCCGCATAAAGCGGGCCTTGGTGCGCAACTGATCGAGGTTCGCCGCACCTACGTAACCCATTCCTGATCGAAGTCCACCGACGAGTTGGTACACCACATCGTGAAGTGATCCTGAATACGCCACGCGGCCTTCAATACCTTCAGGTACCAACTTGTTACGTGCCATACCCTGACCACTTCCGTAGCGATCGGCACCGAGTCCTTGCATCGCACCGAGTGAACCCATACCGCGATAACTCTTATAACGACGACCTTCAAACAATTCCATCTCACCAGGAGCCTCATCGGTTCCGGCTAACAAACTTCCGAGCATCACCGAACTTCCACCCGATGCCAAAGCCTTCACAATGTCACCCGAATATGTGACTCCACCATCGGCAATGATCGGGATACCCAATTCACGAGCACGACTTGCGGCGTACCAAATCGCCGACAACTGCGGCATGCCAGCACCCGAAATCACGCGAGTCGTACAGATCGATCCTGCACCGACACCAACCTTGATTGCGTCACAACCAACTTCGGCCAACGCGTCAACACCTTCTTCGGTCACCACGTTGCCCGCAATGACCGCCAAGTTTGGCCACGCCGACTTGATGCGACGCACTGCTGTTAAGACACCTTGGGTATGTCCATGTGCAGTGTCGATGACGACGACATCAATGGACGACTTCACAAGTGCTTCAACACGGTCTTCAAGATCGGGCCCAACACCTACGGCTGCACCAACACGTAAACGTCCGAGATCATCGTGAGTTGCCTCTGGATAGTCACGCTTCTTCATGATGTCTTTGACTGTGATGATGCCAACTAAATGCCCGTCTTTGTTGACGAGTGGCAACTTCTCAATGCGGTGCTTTTGAATGATCGTCTGAGCCTCGGCCAGAGTTGTGTCTTCGTTACCGGTCACAAGCGGAGCCTTCGTCATGAAATCGCTCACAGGGCGAACGAAATCTGCTGGCTCACAAAAGCGAATATCACGGTTCGTCAAGATTCCAACGAGCACTCCAGCGTTATCAATAATCGGCACACCCGAAAACTTGAATCGACGCATCAAATCTTCGGCTTCTTGCAATGATGCATCGGGTCCAAGCGTCACTGGGTCGGAGATCATGCCTGATTGCGACCGCTTCACACGCCGAGCCTCGGCTGCTTGATCGTCGATGGTCATGTTGCGATGCAAGATTCCGATTCCACCCAAACGCGCCATCGCGATTGCCATCGGTGCTTCAGTGACTTTGTCCATCGCTGCCGACAACAACGGCATGGCCAACGTGATCTCGCTCGTCAACTGAGTGCGCACATCAACTTGATCGGGCAGAACATCGCTGAAACCAGGGACCAAAACCACATCGTCAAAGGTGAGGCCTTCGTGGGGGCTAAACACCGTGTTGTTAATTGGGTTCATGTGGATTCTCCAACTTTCGTGTACTTCACTGACAATTCTCGCAGGACTTCAACCAGTAGTTCATGTTCTTGACGATGCATCTTTTCTTCGAATATCTCAAGGGTGTCATTCGGGGCAATCTCGACCCGTGCACTTGCCAAAACTGGCCCATCGTCAACACCTTCGTCGGGAACAAAATGGACCATGACCCCACTGTGGTCACGGGTTCCATTTTGAAATTCAGCGAAGGCCTTCTCGATAGCCCCGACCCCGACGATGTCGCCTGGCAACGATGGGTGCAGATTGACGACCTGTCCAGGAAACCACGAGAGAAATTCCATGCTGAGAATGCGCATATACCCCGCAAGAACCACAAAATCAGCCATGAAGCTCGAAACGACTGAAGTTAAGCGAGTGTCATAGTCAGCCCTGCTTTCACCCGTCACTGCGCTCACAACAACAGCGGGCACCCCGGCGCTCTCGGCACGTTCAAGTGCCTTGACATCGTGCTTGTTACTGACAACCGCGACAACCTCGGCAGCCAACACTCCAGATTCACAAGCATCAAGGATTGCTTGCAGGTTCGAACCGTTGCCCGAAACCAGTACAACCAGTCGCATATGACCATTCATGGCAACAACCTCACTTGTGGTTCGTCAGTAGTTCGTGAAACAAGTTCACCAATGACCCATGTCTCTTCATCAAACATGGCTTGAATCGCCTGCACATCAGCGGGTGCAACAATCACAATCATTCCGATACCCATATTGAGCGTCCGATACAGCTCGTGCGTATCAAGCTGACTGATTTCGCGAACGAGTTGAAAGAGTGGTGGCATTGTCCAACTATCGAGTTGGATGTCGGCCCCAACACCTTCGGGCAAGACTCGCGGCACATTTTCGGGAAGGCCGCCACCGGTGATATGAATCAGTCCCTTCAAACGCGGATCATGAAGAAGTGGACTCATCTCATGCAGATAACTGCGATGAGGAACCAACAGCGCGTCCAAGATAGGAACCTGCAACGGTTCGGGCATGGCGTCATCGGGAAGCCAGCAAAATATTTTGCGCAATAACGAATAGCCATTGGTGTGTGGCCCGTTAGATGCGAGTCCAATCAACACATCACCCACCGCAACATTGCTTCGTGGAAGTAACTGTTCTTTTTCAACAACGCCGACCAAAGTCCCCGCGATATCAAATGCACCTGGTGAATAGACACCGGGCATTTCGGCGGTCTCTCCACCGAGTAGCACGCACTCGTTATCACGACAAGCCTGCGACATTCCAGCAACGACAGCTGCCACCATTTCAGCCTGAATTTCTGACGACGCCAAGTAGTCCAAGAAGAACAGCGGGCGAGCTCCTTGGACGAGCACGTCGTTGACACAGTGATTCACAATGTCCATACCGACACCGCGGAATCGGCCCGAACGTGCTGCCAATTCAACTTTTGTCCCGACACCGTCGGTTGAAGCAACCAACACGGGATGGTCGTACTTCTTGAGATGCGATACATCAAGAGCACCGCCGAATGATCCGACCCCGGCCAGAACATTTGAATTAGCTGTTGACGCGACACTGCCCTTCAGCAACGAAACGGCACGATTGCCTTCATCGATGTCAACTCCGGTTGATGAATACGACTTCACCGATAAAGCCAATGAGCGCCAGCCAATATCTCGGCGATATTGCTGACCAGCAAATGAAATCTTTTCAACTCGCTCATAGGCGTGGGTTCGAGCCTGCGCCAAGTCTTTGCCACGGCCGACAACTGTGAGTACTCGCCCACCGTTAGTGACCACTTCAGCCTGTGAAGTTGTCGTTGCGCCATGGAAGACCGTCGCGCCATCAACTCGCGCTTCAAGTCCGTTGATGACATCACCGTTGCGCGCAGTGACGGGATAGCCCGCCGATGCGAGAACTACAGCCATTGCACTTTGTTGTGACACCGTGAGTCGTAATTGTTTCAACTGCCCAGCAAGACATGCCAATGCAACTTCAACAATGCTTGTCTCAAGCAGGGTCAAGAGAACCTGTGCCTCTGGATCACCGAAACGACAGTTGTATTCAAGAAGTTTGGGACCACTCGCCGTCATCATGATTCCGGCATACAAGACGCCAACATATGGTTGACCCATTGCAGCGAAATGATCGAGCGTTGGCTGAATGAACTGGGCGCACAGATCGATCGGCGAGATACCCACATTGACCGGAGCGTACGCACCCATGCCACCGGTGTTGAGTCCACGATCACCTTCACCGATTCGTTTATGATCTTGCGCGATCGGAAGTGGCACTGCAGTCGTTCCATCACAAACCGCAATCAGTGAGCATTCGTAACCAAAGATTCTTTCTTCAAGGACAACTTCACCAAGCACACAAGCTTCTTGAATGGCCACAGCAGTCTCGGCGTCAGTTTCGGGGACGACGACACCCTTGCCGCCGGCAAGACCCGATTGCTTGACCACAATTGACGCAGCAAGTTCTTTCCACCACGCCATTGCCGCATCGACCTCACCTTTGCCAAATGATGCAAATCGTGGCCCGTCAATGCCGATCTGCTGCGTCACTTCGCGAGCAAATGATTTTGACGATTCAAGTTGCGCCAAATATTGCGTTGGACCAAACGCTGCAATTCCGACCGCGGTCAATTGATCAACTAAACCACCCGCAAGCGGCGCTTCTGGACCAACTAAAACCAGATCAACTTTTTCAGTCTGACAAAGCGCAACGATTCCTGCCACGTCATCGGCGGCCACATTGAATCGGTCTCCTGGAGTTCCGGCATTTCCTGGTGTCACCAACAAGCGACCACATCGCGGCGAACGTAACGCCGAATCGGCCATCGCGTGTTCACGGCCACCCGACCCAACGATCAAGACACACAGCGCGTCGCTCATGCCAACACACCTTCGAATGCGTCCTTACGTTTTGGTGCACCAACCGACACTGGATACGCCCCAGTGAAACAGGCATTGCAATATCCGTCTTCGCGGCCAACCGCCAGCATCATTCCGTCTAACGATAGAAATGCCAGTGAATCGGCGCCAACAACTTGCCGCAATTCTTCAAGGTCCATTCGGGCAGCAATCAGATCATTGTCGTGCCCCATATCAACGCCAAAGTGGCATGCATGCTTGATGGGCGGACTGGTGATTCGTAAATGAACTTCAACTGCTCCGGCATCTCGTAATAACTGCACAAGTGGTCCGGCTGTTGTGCCACGAACTAACGAGTCGTCAATCAAGATGACGCGCTGGCCACGTAGGTTTTCCCCAAGCGCGTTGAACTTCATCGCCACACCACGTTCACGCATGATTGATGTCGGTTCAATAAACGTGCGACCGATGTAACGATTCTTGATGAGCCCGTCGTTATAGGGAATTCCACTCTCACGCGAGTAGCCAACTGCTGCCGGAATCGATGAGTCAGGAACTGGCACCACAACATCGGCTTCTACCGAATGCTCGCGAGCAAGTTGTTCGCCAAAGCGCTGACGAACACTGTGCACACTTCGCCCGTCCCACTGCGAGTCGGGGCGAGAGAAGTACACAAATTCAAAAGTGCAACGTGCCGATTGCACCGACGGCACCATGGCCTGTCGACGAGTGATCTTTTGGCCTTCAAGTGTGACGATCTCGCCGGCAGCCACTTCGGAGATCTCACGACATCCCAATGTTTCAAGCGCGCAGGTTTCAGATGCCACAACCCAACCGCCGTCAGCCAACTGCCCAACCGATAACGGTCGGAATCCCCACGGGTCACGAACTGCAATCACGCGGTTTTCAACGAGCAATACCAACGAGTAGGCACCGCTCCAAGCAGGCAAGGTGCGAGCCAGTCGATCTTCCCACGTTGGTCCCCCAGCCGAGGCCAACATCAACGTCATCACTTCGGTGTCCGATGATGCTGTTAATCCAAAACCCCGACCCAATAACTCGGCACGCAATTCTTGAGCATTCACCAAATTGCCATTATGCGCAACCGCTAACGGCCCGTGAATTGTCTCGACCATGAATGGCTGCGCATTACGGGTTCCCGAACCACCGGTCGTTGAGTAACGCGTGTGTCCAACTCCGTTCTTGCCCTTCAACGGGGCGAGTGATGCAGCATCAAAGACATTGTTCACCAGTCCGTCGTCTTTATGAAGGCGAGCTTGCTTGCCATCGGACACTGCAATACCTGCAGCCTCTTGCCCACGGTGCTGTAACGAGAACAACCCAAAGAAAACTAATTGCGCTACTTCTTCAGTAGGCGACGACACACCAATCACACCACACTCTTCATGCGGCGAGTCAAAGTCGTCAGTCCATTGCAGATGCTCGGCCATCAGGTTATTTCTGCATTTCTTGATCGGCTTGCATGACACGATCACGTTGTGTCGTCTGAAACTTGCGCACTTGTTCGGCCACACCAGTATCGCTGAGACCGAGAATCTTGGCGGCATACAGGGCTGCGTTCACGGGTTCAAGTACAACAGCAGGCGCAACACCAGGAGGCATGCGCAAACTGCTCCACAGATCAATCTCGGGTCCGGGCGGCGGGCACGCAATAACTGGTGCCGAAACTTGTGGGTCAGCAAAACCTGACAGGGCATTTGACCGACCAGCGATAGTGATGAAAACCTTGGCTCGATCTTGGGTGTCGTATCGCTGCAAAATCTCAAGCGCATGCAACGGTGTGCGATGAGCCGAACCTACGTGCATCGCAACGTCGACCGTGAACTGCTTCAAGGAATCAACAATCTTATTGGCATGTTCGGCATCAGCAGGTGAACCCATTAACAAGACAACAAGGGGCTTCATGACAATTCTCCGTTCTGTAAGAGGGCGTTCAGGCGCTCTTGAATTGGGTAGGTTCCGGCAACAAATTCTTTTGATGTCAATCGCGTGTACGCCTTGATATATCGCTCGGTTGTGGCCGCAATGACATCAGCACCAAGTACGGGCGGTTCACCGTCGCCGCGATAGCCCATCGCATCGAGTGCTAAACGAATCGGCTCTTTGTCGAGGCTTTCGGGTTCTTGCCCTGCGGCAATTCGCGCTTCGTAATTACTCATTTCCCAGAAGCGCGATGAGTCGGGAGTATGCATCTCATCAATCAACATCAATTGACCGTCGGTATCTAAACCGAACTCGTACTTGGTATCGGCCAACAAAAGCCCGGCTTGCGCCGCGACTTGTTGGCCCCGCTTGAACAGATTCAATGCAGCCTCTTGAACCTGCGCCCAGAGTTTTGCTTCGACAAAACCTCGACTCACCACTTCGGCACATGACAACGGCTCATCATGTTCGCCGGCATCGGCTTTAGTCGTCGGCGTCACAATGGGTTCGGGAAGCAGAGTGTTCTTGGCGATGCCATCGGGAAATGAATATCCGTAGATGGTGCGGGCACCTTCGCTGTATTGACGCCAGATTGATGTTGATGTTGAACCCGTCATCACACCGCGCACAATCACCTCAACCGGCAATGGATTCGCAGTGCGGCCAATCGTCACATTGGGATCGGGACATGAAACGAAATGATTATTCACAATGTCGCGTGTTGATTCGAACCACCAAGCAGCAAGTTGATTCAATACTTGACCCTTATACGGAACCGACGCAACGATGCGATCGAAAGCCGACAAGCGATCGGTCGTGATAAATAGTCGGCGGTCATTCGGTAATTCGTATGACACGCGTACCTTGCCTACCCGTTCATCGGGTAACGGCAATTCAATATGTGAACAACCTTCAAGCTGAGGCATGAGTAACTCCATTTCTAAATAGGTCTAAGCACAGACCTTGATGAGATCCGCGTAAGAACTTTGGGTGTTGACGGGGAACGACATGATTTTCAGGGTGCGGCATCAGCCCCAACACCAGACCGGATTCATCGCAGATGCCCGCTATGTTGTCGGTTGATCCATTGGGGTTGCCGTTGACATAACGCAGGGCGACGCGATCATTTGATTGAAGTCGTGCAACTACTTCGGTATCCGCGGTGAACCGACCTTCACCATGAGCGATCGGGCATTCAATATTTTCGTGGATGCCTTGTGTCCATACGCACTTTTCAGAAGATGGCCGCAGAGTGACCCAACGGCAATCAAACAAACCGCGTTCGTTGTGATCTAACGCCATAGGCCCTGCACCGTTCGACAGCAAGCCCATTCGCACCAAGGTTTGAAAACCATTACAAATTCCGATGATGGGTCGACCTTTGCTCACAGCTTGTTGCAGACGATCACCTAACAACATCTCAAGTTCAAGAGCGAAGACGTGTCCAGAACCCAGCGCGTCAGCAAATGAAAACCCACCAGCGATGACGATCATTTGTGCTGCGTCGATGACATTCGCATTACGTTCAAGATCGGTGATGGACACAACAACCGAATCGGCACCTGCCAAGTCAAGGGCGAGCACAACGTCACGATCTCGGTTCGTACCCGGGGCTACCAATATTGCGGCAGTGGGACGCACACTCATGACGCCCCCTGCCAACTAGTCAGCATCTCTTCAACTGTGAGTGATTGCCCATTACCCAGTGATACAACTTGTTCAGCGACAACACGCCCAATGATTTGCGCATCCTCACCAAATCGTTCACGAATGGATGCGGCTGATTCGTGCTTGACCTCAAGAATGAATCGGCCACACGATTCGCTGAAGTACCACCAATCGTTAATGAGCGACGAAGCAACGCTGATCTCGACCCCGAGACGACCAGCCATCGCCATTTCAGCGATGGCCACTGCAATGCCACCCTCGGACACATCGTGACACGATTCAATTTCACCGTTCAGAATTGCTTCATGAAGTTTTTGATAACGCTGTGGTGCCTTGGTATCAAAACTTGGCACAACACCACCAGTAACGGCGTTCAACATTGCAAGATGGCTTCCACCAAATTCGCACAGTGTTCGACCAAGCAAGATCAAGACATTGCCCGACTGTTTGAGATCGGGTGTCACCACAGCATCTACACCAGGAACATGCGCCATGGCCGTGATCACCAAAGTTGGTGGCACCGCATGACGCTGATTATCTGAACCGAAGTATTCGTTGTTCAGCGAATCTTTGCCCGACACGAATGGAGCGCTAAATGCTCGCGCTGCTTGGCAGCAACCATCAACTGCCGCAACAAGTTCACCAAGAGTTGTTGGTCGTTGCGGATCGCCCCATGAGAAGTTGTCAAGCAGTGCAACGGTTCGCGGATCGGCACCGACTGCTACAACATTGCGCATTGCTTCATCGACAACCGCCAAGGCCATTCGCTCGGCATCAATAATTCCCAACCATGGGTTCACGCCAATTCCGACTGCGATGCCACTGCTACTTAATGGATCGGCTAGCACCACTCCATCGGCGTGTCCGTCGTTGTTCGCGCCAATGATGGGTCGCACCAAAGTCGCTCCACCAATTTCGTGGTCGTAACGCCGAATGATTGATTCCTTTGACGCAATATTTGGATGGGCCAGTAGGCGCAAAGTTGTTGCAGCGATATCAAGCGTTCCAAAAACCGAAATGAAGGCTTCAGCAGACATCGGCGTGCGATCGGGCCTCGGCATCACCGCGCTTAGGCGACGTTGCGGACGACCATCATGCAAGAAGTTGGTATCAATATCGACAACGGTCGTTCCTTCGTAGGTAACGACGAGTCGTTCATCACCAGTGAACTCACCAATATCAATGCACTCAACGCCATATTGTTCACATGCTGCAAACAATGGAGCAGTATCAGCGACTGCAACGACCATTCGTTCTTGGGCTTCTGATAACCAAATTTCCCATGGAGCTAATCCTGGGTACTTCAGCGGTAGCCCCGATAACTCAACTCGTGCACCAACACCTTCGGCCATTTCGCCAATTGCTGATGACAACCCGCCGGCACCACAATCGGTGATTGATCGATAGAGGTGTCGCGAACGACCCAACACATCAATCAACAACTTTTCCACGATCGGGTCGCCGATCTGCACACTTGCTCCGGCAACATCGCCAGTAGTTGCGTCCATCGTCATGGATGAAAATGTCGCGCCACGTAAACCGTCACGGCCGGTGCGACCACCCAACACCACAACTCGATCACCTGGCTGTGGTTGCTCAACAACATATGGTTCGTGAGCAATACCAATACATCCGGCGTACACCAAAGGGTTGGCGATATAACCGTTGTCGTACAGCACTGCTCCAGCAATGGTGGGCAAACCAATCTTGTTGCCATAGTCGGCGATACCAGCAACGACACCAGCACGAATCTGTTGCGGATGAAAGACACCCTCTGGCAATTCGTTCACCGGAAAATCACTCGGACCAAAACACAAAATGTTCGTGCAAGCAATGGGTTGATGCGACGCACCAATGACATCGCGTATCACTCCACCGACTCCGGTATTCGCTCCACCAAAAGGCTCGATGGCACTTGGATGATTGTGCGTTTCGGCCTTTACGGCAAACGTGATGTTGTCTTCGTACGAAACAATGCCGGCGTTGCCCACGAATGAACTCACCACGAAGGGTGCATCAATCTCGTCAGTTGTTCGGCGCAGTTGTGCAATCAGTGGCTCAACAACCGAACCATCATCGGTGGTGATACGAGCACGGAAGGTTTTGTGCGAGCAATGTTCGCTCCAGGTTTGGGCGATCATCTCGAGTTCAACGTCTCGAGCTGGCCGACCCTCGTTGGCGTAGTGATCACGAACAACTCGTAACTCTTCAATATCTAACGCAAGTGCCCGCTCTTTTCCGAGTGCCTGCAGTTCGGCATCGGTGGTCTCGTGAGTGAGTAGGTACTCGCCCACAGTTGAAACCGATGCGGCTGAGTCGCTCGCAAACGTGGGCTGAACGGGTTCGTTGATCGCCCAATGCTCGATGACGGGGTTGGCCAACAACTTGCGCACAATCAAGTCGATCTCTGCCGGAGTGGGGTCACCTTCAATCTCGTAACGGCAACCCGACAGCGCATCGTTGACACGGACGCCCATTTTGCGAGCAATCCGCAGGAATTCGTTAGCAACCGGATCGGTCACACCCGCAATCAGCGATGTCTCAACGACGTCCCCAGCTTGGGGCGCTTCGTTCCAGCTCACCGTCTGTAACAGTGGCTCAGCAACAATTGACTCGATTATTGAAAATTGATCAGTGCCTACATCTCGCAAGAACAGCAGGTCAGAAACCTTGATTGCGTGCACGCTCGAGATGCCGAGTGCATGAACATTTTGTACAAGTGATTTTTGGCGAGGATCTTCCGCTCGTGCGCGTAATGTTAAAAAGTGCAACGATGATTGGGAAATCACCACACCTCACAATTCATATCTTCAAATTAGTTTTTGTGTGATGAATCGCTCAACTGCTACAAGCAAAAACGACAACCTTTTACGGAATATAAAGAGAGAAGCATCATGCCGAAGTTGACGAACGATGAAGTAGCAGAATTTCTCAGTGAACGAGGTCACCTTGCGCGTATCGGAACAGTTGACGCCGATGGCATGCCACGAGTGCTTCCGTTGTGGTTCATCATTCGTGATGACGAACTTTTGTTTACTCCACGATCACCAGCGATCATCTGGAAGAACATCGAGCGCGATCCCCGCGTCGGAATTTCGATTGACGAAGAGACCGACCCGTGGCGCAAGGTTTCTGTTCAAGGGCATGTGGTTGTGAAGTATCAGCCCGGCAACGACGACGCATGGCGCGAGATCTATCGCGACATCGCCAAGCGTTATGTACCCGACGTTGCTGCCGATGGCTATGTCGATGGAACCGACGACCAACCGCGCGCTTTGTGTGCAGTGTCGCTCAGCGCACCAACCACCAAGATCGTGACCTGGCGTATGCCCGTGGCCGGCGAAGACCCCCGTGGTGTATGGGCCAAGCGCTATTTCTTGCCGGGCACCAAATGGTCAGACCGCTAGTTGCCGATAGGATTTGCACCCATTGCCCGGGTAGCTCAGTCGGTAGAGCAACGCACTCGTAATGCGTAGGTCAGGAGTTCGATTCTCCTCTCGGGCTCCAGAAAGTCGCTGGTCAGTGAACTATCTCCTGTCCAGAGCCCTATATCGCAGGATTTTTTCCCGCTTTTTTCCCGCAGTTTGTGCGAATGATCATTGAATCTCCTAGTCATAGTCGAACCAGATCGCGGTTGGGGTTCGAGGTTTCGGCAGGAGCTTTTCAAGCAAGTTTCTGCCAAGGACCGGAGTTTCGGAATCCTCAAGAATAAAAACGAAGTTGAGTTAACGTGACGGCATGCGGCGATCGATCTTTTTATCACTTACCTTGCTGTTCTCCGCTTGTAACTCAGGCTCTGCGTCCGAGCCTCAAACAGCAATTTCAATTTCAGAGGCCAAGACCACAGAAACAGTTACCACTTCTACCGTCGAGGATTCAAACACAACTATTTCTAATTTGCCGTCGACGACCGATACTCAAGAAACTTCGAGTTCGACCCAACCATCTAGCAAATCTCCAAATCCTGTATCCGTACCGGCTGGACCAAATGCTGGTGGCTATTGCACCATAAGCAACGAAATCGGCGAACCAAGCGCCCCTCGAATCGAATCAATTCAAATTTCGAGTGACTCCATCTCAAATCAAGATTCAATCAATATTGAAGTCAAAATTGTGAATATCAGCCAGACCGCAAGGGTCAATATTGAATTTCACGGACAAGCAGGTAGTTACCTTCAAAATATGCCTTGGACTAAAGAATCGTCTCCAACTTTTTGCGGAGCGACAGAGCACGTTTTTAACTTCAACAAAAAATTTGCTTCAGGTACACCAAGCGGGCAATACGAGTTAAGAGCAACTCTCGATGGAACCTACAAACTCAATGTCACCTCAAGTTCGCAACAGATTTCATACACAAATTCAGCACCCGATGTTGACTACCCACAACTTCTTAACGGTGCAGTAACCCCGGACCGAATCGCTCCAGGTTCCTCCTTGACATTCACTGGCACGGTTTCAGATTCCTCTGGCTTACTTCAAGTACTTGCTTTGGTTTACCGACGCAAATGGAATCAGCCCGAACACCTAAACACCTCTACCGATCCCATGCCCGGTTGTCGTTGGGATAGTCACCAGCCGTATTCGGCTTATCCCACTACTGTCGCCATTAATACAACTTGTTCGATTCCAACTGAACTTGACCCGGCTTACGACTATTACCGAGCAGTAATTCAGGCTCAAGACAGATTTGGTAATTGGCACGATTACAGCTTCGACCTTCTACTTCCAGGTCAATAATCAATTCTGTAATGGAATAGACCGCTCAGCACATTGCACCGCTTGATTTTGCGGTGATCAAAGTTTGATACTTCTCAATTTTGATTTGATCTCATACTGTTTAGGCGAAGTTCCAATCTGGATTTATATGGTCATTTTGTTGAGTTGTTATTGTCTTACTACTGATCAAGCTCACTGATTAGAGACTGGGGCAAAGTGTGATGTCAGACCGTTTACATACCGTTCGGGGTTTTGTTTCTGGGATTGTGGTGGCGTCGGTTCTTGGTGTGGGTGGTCTCGCGGTTGTCCGGGCCACATCTGGTTCGTCGTCGGCAAGTTCGTTTGTTCCAGTGGCGCCGGTGCGAGTTTTGGACACCCGCAGTGATCTTGGTTTGGTTGCAGTGACCGACGGTGTCGCAGGAACATTGAAGGTCACGGGTTCGATTCCGACTGCAACATCTACTGGTGTTGTGAATGCAGTTGTTGTACCTGCGGGAGCAACTGCTGTTGTGTTGAACGTGACTGCAGTGAATCCAACATCGAATGGATATGTATCGCTGCGTCCTGGTGACGCGACCGGTGCACCGACAGTGTCAACGTTGAATGTGACTGCTGGTGGCACGTTCCCTAATGGCGCCACGATCACGATTCCGACAACGGGTGCTCACGCCGGTCAGATTCAAGTGTGGTACGAAGCCGAATACACAACGGTTGGGTCAACAGAATTGTTGATTGACGTCGCGGGTTATTACGAACTTGCGAGCACAGGTCCCACTGGTCCTACTGGTTCAAAGGGTGATGATGGAGAAAAAGGTGATGCGGGTTCTGTCTCTGCCTCTTGCGTTGCCCTCCTGCGTTGGGAAGACTGCAACAAAGTCTCTGCGACCGTTGCAGTTGGTAGCGGTCCCAGCGACATAGTTTTTGACGGAACAAACATTTGGGTCGGAAATATCGGCTCGGATACTGTGTCGAAAATTGATCCAATTGCTAATAACGTCATTGCAACCGTGGCGGTTGGTGACAGACCATTAGGAATCGCATTTGACGGCACTAATATTTGGGTTGTCAACAATGGTTCAAATACTGTGTCAAAAATTGATCCAATTGCTAATAACGTCATTGCAACCGTGGCGGTTGGTGACACTCCCGCTGGCATAGTTTTTGACGGAACAAACATTTGGGTCGCAAACAGGGATCAAAACTTCCTTTCAAAAATCAATATAAATGGAGTAAGTAGCGAAGATGTCCTGATGAATGTCAATATCCGGATTACGGACGTGGGATATAACGGAAGACTGATTTATGTCTCGTATACAACTGCCACCGGAGATCCTGGAAATCTTTTGACATTTGATCCTTCGGACGGAAGCACTTTTGGGGTTTGTGGGATTTGCTATGGGGCACACAAATTTGCTTCTGACGGAAACCGAATGTGGGTCGCAAATTCTGGGAACCAAACTTTGGTCGGATTGTCGATGTATCAGGGAGATCAGGGAGGAGTGGTTTATGGTGTTCCAAATGCTTATGCCGTCGCGTTTGATGGTGTGGCTATTTGGGCTACCAGCCCAAGCAGCGATGCCGTCTACAGGGTCAACCCAAATACGGAATCAATTGGATTGACCGTTGCAGTTGGTGACTCACCATTAGGAATCGCATTTGACGGCACTAATATTTGGGTTGTCAACAATGGTTCAAATACTGTGTCAAAAATCCCTGTCTAAACGGATTTAACATACCGAAGTTTCAAATAGTTAGTGAACGTTCTAAAGCACCAACAGCGCTCAGGTCGCCGGCGGTAGTTGCCTTTGCGTACAGAGCGAGTGTCAATCGTGGGTCAGCATGCCCAAGTCGCACTTGGGCGGTTTTGAGGTCCACCCCAGCGCCGACCATGACCGTTGCATTGAACCGACGCAAATCATGGAATGTCGTATTTGTAAAACAAAGTCGCTTGCACGCAGGGCCAAAAACGCGACTTCGGAAATTTGTGTATCTCAGAGGGCCACCGCCTGGAGAAACGAACACATACTCATTCGGCAGGGCATCGAATCGGGTTGACTCAATGTGCTCTTTGAGTTTCCTTGATAATGCGAGCGGGATACCTATGGTTCGATTTCCAGCGATGCTTTTTGGAGCATTCACGGCTTACGCGACCATTTACCTCGCCGAGGCTCTGAGAGACCGTTACAAAGCCGTTAGACGCGTCTACGCAAATCTCTACATGATGCGCCAGTCCATTGAGATGCGTAGGCATACTCGCGCAACCTGTCACCCTTCAGCAATCGCTTTTGCTGAAAATCCTCTTAGCACTTTCAGAATCAATACAAACTTCAGAGAGATTCGTACTCTTCGACTGTCATCAACACTTCACGAGCCTTACTACCGGTGTTTGGTCCGACGATGCCGTTTTGTTCTAGCAAATCCATAACGCGACCGGCCCGAGCAAAACTGACACCGAGTTTGCTCTGCAACATTGAAGTTGAGCCGATTTGGCTCCGAACCACGAGTTCCATTCCCCGCTTCAGTAGAGCTTCGTCGCTGTCATCACTTCCTACATCAAGACCTTCGTCTTGGTCACCGTCAAAACCTTCTTTGTGATCCTCGCCTGAAGCACTAGTTTCACTACCCATTTTCTTCAAAACTTGATTGAGTTCGTTGAGCGTCATTACAACTTGCCCGCTTGGATTGATGACCGAGAAATCCACTAACTGTTGACGTATGACGAAATACTGCTTTTCGGTGATCCCCAAGACTCGTTCCAGCATTGCCTGCGTCGCAAGCCCCCTTTGAACAACGAACTTCGCGGCCAAGTGAACTAGTTCATCAGTGACTTCAGAAATGTTGCCATTCGCTTTTGCCTTAATCCAATATTGTTTGACTTTGGCATCAAAGGCGGGTCGCCAGTCTTGATCCGATCCTTGGTTCGTGGATGGCATTGAACGCAATGCGTTATATATAGATTTCGAAACGGTCTCGAGGATCTTTTGAGGGCTCTGCAAGCCTCCGGATGTGTAGAAGGTGCCCCATTCCAGGATTGTCGATGTGTCCCGTTCTCGGAGCGCAACCGCGACCCCAGTTCCATTGAACCTCATTGTCCCGCCGACTGTTTGAATCAATACAGGGTTGTCTTGTACTGCAGCCTTTAAGCCACAGGCTTCTATCCCCGCTACGACAGCGATCTTCACAATATTGATTGGTCGGTTGATGACGTCATATTCGCCAACCGTTTCAATCTGAATGGGCTCAATGTGCGGGTTCGGCTGCACCAAAGGCATCGGAGCAGTGCTAGCGGCAACAACATCGTTGCCAACGGATCCATTGGAATCCGTTTCTTTCATGATCTTGCTTTTCAGTTCAGCAAACTCTGCATCTGTCACTACGCCACTTAAACGCAATGCGCTTAATCGCTCAAGAGCAGTGATCTGTTGATGTGAAAGGGGCATTCAACTATTGGATCAGCCGGATAATGACTGCCTTCTCCGACTCAAACTCTTCTTCAGTAAGCACGCCAGAATCTCGAAGACTGGCCAATCGAGCAATGTCTTCAAGGCGATCACTGATATTCACTTCAGGGACGCTCTGCGCTACATGATGCGAGTTCTGCGCTATTTGAGGAGCGCTCTGCTGGACAGCAGTATTTCGGGCCATAGCAACAGATCTGGATTGTTGAATAGCAATCATCTCTGCCTCATCGCTGATCATCTGTCGACGTTGAAGTTCCATTGACTCTTGGTGTTCACGCTCCATTGCTTGTCGAGAAAGTTTGGTCTGGCGAGTTCCTCTTTCGGTATCTGACCGGAACTGGATTACACCCAAACTCAGTCCACCAGTTGCAACTGCAGCAGAACCAGAGACAATCTTCCGAATCAAACCCATGTCAACCTCCAAGTGATTTTTGGAACACCAACTTCATTTACAGCGTTACAAAATATCGTACCTGAAACATAGACCCCTGTCGTAAGGTGCGGAAATGGAGAACCGTGGGAAAAAGACGTTTTCTCAGGAGGTTGCAGACGCAGTGTTCCACGCAGCACACACGATGGACTACTGCTGATTCACAAATAAACCGGCACTCAGGATTAGAAGCCCCAAAGCCATTGGATACTCTAAGAAGGTGAGCAAACCGCCGTCATGGAACGAGATACGCACAAACGCTCAGCAGTTTGCAACCAGATGGGAAGGGACCAGCGACGAGAACGCTGAGTCACAGTCATTTTGGAATGAGTTCCTCGGCATCTTCGGTATCGACCGTAAGCGAGTGGCCACCTTCGAAGCTCGAGCAAAGCGCGAATCCACAGGAGGCCGTGGCCGCATCGACCTGCTGTGGCCTGGCACCCTTGTCGCCGAGCACAAGTCAGCCGGCAGGGACCTCGCAACTGCAGAAGCGCAAGCACTCGACTATCTCGAGAGCATCGACATCAACGACTTCCCCGGAGTCATCGTCACATCAGACTTCGGCCACTTCCGTGTGCGTGACCTCGGTGGCGACAACATACCTTTCACTTTCCCGCTTGCAGATCTCCCCAAAGAGATTGACCGCTTCGGCGTCATCGCTGGTTATCGCCAACGCAAGTTCGGCGACAAGGAAGAAGAGGAAGCGAACGTCAAAGCAGCACGCCTGATGGGCGACCTCTATGAAGAACTCGCACGTACTGGGTACGAAGGACATGACGCTTCTGTGTTGATGACACGTCTGCTTCTGCTCATGTTTGCAGATGACACTGGCATGTGGGAGAAGGGTCTGTTCTCAGAGTTCATCGAGACACGTACACAGCCAGACGGCAGTGACCTTGGATCCCAGCTTGCGATGCTCTTCCAGGTGCTCGACAAAGCAGAGACGGCTCGACCAGCGACGATGGATGAACTGCTGCTGCGGTTCCCGTACGTGAACGGCCACTTGTTCTCCGACCGCATTGACATCCCATCGTTCGACAAGCGCATGCGTGACGAACTTGTGCGATGTACAGAGTTCGATTGGTCGAAGATCTCACCCGCAGTGTTCGGGTCTCTGTTCCAAGCAGTGAAGTCAAAAGAGGCACGCCGCACACTAGGTGAGCATTACACGACAGAGCACAACATTTTGCGAGCACTAGCACCATTGTTCCTCGACGACTTATGGCTGGAGTACGAGTCAGTCCGTGATAACGCACAACGCCTTGAGCGCCTGCACGACAAGATCGCAGACATTCGTGTGCTCGACCCGGCCTGTGGCTGCGGAAACTTTCTTGTCATCGCTTACAGAGAGTTGCGCCGCCTAGAACTGGCAATACTCACACGCGTTGCTGACCTTCGCAAAGACACACAGATGCACCTCGACGTGTCCAACATGGTGCGTGTCCGCTTGTCACACTTCTACGGTATTGAAATAGAAGAGTGGCCGGCGCGTATTGCTGAAACGGCTATGTTCCTGGTTGATCAACAAGCGAACCACGAACTAGCAATCACATTCGGTAATGCACCTGACCGCTTACCGATTATGAACGCAGTCAACATCACCGTCGGCAACGCACTGCGTGTCGACTGGGAGAGTGTGCTTCCATCTAGCGACTGCTCTTACATCGTTGGCAACCCACCGTTCATGGGTCGATACACGCGAGATCGCGAAGGTACCGATGACTTGCAAGCGGCTTTTGAAGGCACAAAGGGCAGTGGCAACATCGACTACGTGTGCGCGTGGTATGCCTTGGCTGCCAGATACATGTCAGGGACACGTATCCGTGCTGCGCTTGTCTCCACCAACTCCATCACGATGGGCGAACAACCGGCAGTCCTTTGGGGTTACATGTCTCGCTTCGAAATGTCGATTGACTTCGCGCATCGGACGTTCGCATGGCAAAGCGAAGCTCCCGGTGCTGCAGCAGTTCATGTTGTGATTGTTGGGTTCTCTGCAGGAGTCGCAGCCAAGAAGATGCTCTACATGTACGAGGATCTCAAGGTGGAGCCTCTTGTACTTGAAGTAGGCAACATAAATCCTTACTTAGTTGATGCGCCGTGGGTTGTGGTTGGGAGCAGAACGACTCCATTATCTCTTGAAGCACCTGTGATGCGGTTCGGCAGCATGCCACACGACGGCGGTCATCTGCTCTTAAGCCCAGAACAAGCAGACGAGGTAAAGGCGAAGGACACTGTCGCAGCGCCATTTGTTGCACGCCTGATCGGCTCGGCAGAGTTGATCCGCGGAGAGATGCGCTACTGCTACTGGTTGGTGGATGCACCACCCTCGGTATTTTCGACATCGAAGTACATTGCCGCCGCTTGTGAAAAGGTGATCGCGGTCAGAAAAGTAAGCCCAGACCCATCGGCAGTTAAGGCAGTTGCAACTCCGGGACTTTTCAAAGCACGACGACAACCTATAGGCCGGTACCTTGCCGTGCCTCGCGTCTCATCAGAGACAAGACGCTATGTTCCGTTGGCGTTCTTAACGCCTGACGTAATCGCGTCGGACGCTGTGTTGACAATCGACGGTGCAGACGGGTACTGCTTCGGCTTGATGACTAGTCGTGCTTTCAACATTTGGAACGCAGCAGTGTCGGGTCGTCTGGAATCGCGCTTCCGAATCTCAGCCGAAATCACGTACAACAACTTCCCATGGCCTGACAGCACAGCGAACAGAGATGGAATCTCTGAAGCGGCGTTAACTGTCCTGATGGTTCGCGATGAGTTTCCTGGATCGAGTCTTGCCGATCTCTATAACCCAAAAGGTATGCCGGCCAAGCTCGTTGAGGCGCATAGCGCACTGGACAGAAAAGTTCTCGCTGCCTACGGATTGAAGTCAAGCGCAACAGATGCAGAAGTTCTGTCTGCTTTGTTCGCACGATACGCAGAGCTCACTGCAAACCTGCTCACTGAACTTCCAGTGAAGAAGACACGCAAGAAGAAGTCGGATTGAGCACAAAAGTCGACACACGACTGACACACGAAACCTTGAGAAAAGATGTAAATAGCTGGGTATTCGCCACAGCATTAGACACAGTCAGATAAAGCTTTCACCCATATTTCATTGGCGCCCCCAGTTTTGCTAACTGGAGAAAGTTTTCGCCTTGCGATACAGTTTTGGACTTGACATGGATCTCGTGACTGCTGTGCAAGCATGAGACCGCCAAACAATTCGGGCCGTCGCAACTTCGTAGCAAGTCCGTAAGTGTCAACCGAGATCCACCTAAGTCCATACCATTGACTTAGGTTCAACAGTGTTGGCCTTGAGGCCCGCAGAAGTCCTCACAAGTCCACCCGAATCCGAACAGTTCGCACTCGTAATGCGTAGGTCAGGAGTTCGATTCTCCTCTCGGGCTCCAGAAAGTCGCTGGTTCGTCGGAACCGTGTGGTCATATAGATATGTATGCCAAACCCAGTGAACGTCGTGATTCCGACGAAATCGAATTTCACAGGTTTGGCCGAACTCCTCAGTGACCTCAGCCTCGACCCTGCCGTCGGCACCATCTGTATCGTCGCCGACGGGCAGGCAGCTTTTGACGCACTCCCCGATCCTCCCGAGCACATCATCACGATCACTGTCCCCGAAGGTGTCGGCATTCATTACATGTGGAATCGTGGCATCGAGACCGTTGGTCGCGATTCGCACATCGCATTTCTCAACGACGATGTGCGCCTGAGTCCCGAATGTTTGTCATCCCTGGCAAATTCACTAGACACCGATCCATCTATTGGCATCGTTTGTCCCAATTACTCCACTGTTGAAATGACCGAAGACCGTCAGGTTTTCAACACATGTGGCTCGCGATACGACGGCACGGGCGGCTTGGCGGGTTTCGCGATGATGTTGCGCAGCAATTTGGCGAAGGTTTACATCTTCGATGAAAAACTCACATGGTGGTACGGCGACGACGATGTCTTGCTGTGGGTCACAAAAACAATGGGATTAAGGGCAGTCATCGCCCATCAGGCGCGTTGTCAGCACGCCGACAGTGTCACTATCCGCACCAACCCGCCAGCAGACTTCGGTCGATTAGTTGCTGAAGACCGCGAATACTTCCGCGCCAAGTGGCGCTGAGCAATCTCGATCAATAATCGGTCCTGATTTACCCCTAGTCTGAATACTTACTGCAAGTAGGAAGGGTGGATATGCAAGATCGATGGATTACTGATTGGCCGACGAGCCAGAGATTTCCCCACTACACCCGAGCCAACGCCGGAGAAGTTCTCGCCGATCCGGTGAGCCCACTCGGCTGGTCGTTCGGCTGGGATGGCGGAATTGTGGCCGGCTACAAATCTGGCCTCATTCGCATCGGCGCGTACGAAGACGCCGACTTCAACCCGCAATATCCCGAATCGGTCGCCTGCTTTGGTGGCTACTTCTATATCAACCTTTCGGCGATTCGCATGCAAGGTGTGCGCAACCCTGCTGCCACGGTTGCCGCACTCGACCAAGCATTCTTCGGTGACCATCCCGATGTGCCCGCATACGTCGCTCACCCCGATGACGAGAAGCCACACCTCACCGCGGGCATTGACGCTCACACCGCCTGGATCATGAGTGGAGTTGCGTGGCCCGAACTCGATGCCGACAAAGCCAAGGCAGCAGAACTACGGGCATCGCGCGGTGACTTATCAAAGTACACCGACGCACAATTAGTTGCTCGCGCACGTCTTGTGCAATCACAGTTGCCGCACCTGTTCTCACAACACGTGGTGTCGGGCAGTAGCGCCGCCGTTGCCCCTGGATTACTTGGAGTTGTTGCCGAAGCAATTGGCGAACCAAGTTTGCCGATGGCATTGCTGTCGAGCATCGGCGATGTCGATTCGGCCGACGCCAACTACGCACTCTGGAATTTGTCGCGCATGGTGCACAACGATGCACAACTCACTGCAGCGTTTAACGCAGGTCTCAACGACGGCCTGTTGCGAATCAATTCGGCGTTTAACGCAGCGTGGAATGAATTCATTGTTGAATTTGGCAGTCGTGGACCTGACGAATGGGACTTGCGCTCGCCAACATGGGAAACGCATCCAAAACTCTTGCTTGCTGCACTTGATCGCGTCCGTTTGCAAACCGATGCCGAATCGCCACACGAACGTCATCGCGAAAAAGCCGCACAACGTGATGCACTCATTGCCAAGGCCCGAATTGTATTAGCTGACAAGCCCGAGGTGGCGCCACTGCTCGACCTCGGACTCGGTGCCGGAAAAATGATGGCCCACCGCGAACGCACCAAGACATCAATCGTGCGCGTTTTGCACGAAGCCCGTGTTGCATTTCGCGAACTTGGTCGTCGCCATGGCCATGACGAACTCATCTTCCAGGTGCTTGACGAAGAACTAGATGACTACATCGCCAATCCAAGTGCGTTCACCAACAAATTGACTCAGCGTTATAACGAATGGCGCGAACTCTTTGATCTTGAACCGCCATTCATCATTGCCAACGCAACTGTTGCTCCGCTTAGCCAATGGGCACGCAAAGACGCGCATGTTGTCAAAGTTGCTACCAGTGGTGATGCCCTTGTCGGTGTTGCTGGTTCACCTGGTGTCGCTCGCGGAATTGCGCGCGTTGTTCTTGATCCGGGCGATCCGGGCGAACTCGAACCTGGTGACATTTTGGTTGCACCGTGCACCGACCCCAGTTGGACGCCATTGTTTATGACAAGTGCCGCAGTTGTTGTGAATGTGGGTGGACAAATCAGTCATGCCGTCATCGTGAGTCGCGAACTTGGTGTGCCGTGTGTTGTTTCCATCACCGATGGCACGCAACGCATCCCTAATGGCGCAATGATTGAAGTCAATGGCACCACGGGTGTCGTCACAATTCTCTAATCAAGCAATTCTCTAACTAATTAACCCCTAAACGAATGGAATCAAAATGAGCAAGGAATACCCCACACCAGGTGAACTCTTCAGCCTTGAAGGCGACGTAGCCGTCGTCACTGGCGGCGGACGCGGAATTGGCGAAGGCATCGCCCGCACCCTCGCAAGCGCTGGAGCAAAAGTTGTTGTCGCCGCACGTCGCGTCCACGAAATTGAAGCAGTCGCAGCAGCAATTCGTGCCGACGGTGGTCAAGCCATCGCTGTCGAAACCGACGTCACCAGCGATGAAGCAATGGAAAACTTGGCTAAGGCCGCCATCAAAGAATTTGGCAAGTTATCGATCTGGATTAACAACGCTGGCGGTTCACCGGCACGTTTGCCCATGACCGACTTGAAGCGCGAAGACTGGGACGCCTGTATTGCCCTCAACCTCACCGCAGTGTGGGTCGGTATTCGTACCGCAGCTAAGTACATGGAAACTGGATCGATCATCAACATCTCATCGGGTGCTGGCTTCGGACCGGTTCCGGGAAGCGCGCACTATGGTGCCGCCAAAGCAGCTGTTAACTCGTTGACGCTTACTGCTTGTGCCGAACTCGCCCCACGTATTCGCGTCAACGGAATTGCACCAGGTGCGGTACCCACCGAAATCTTCAAGATTGCACTTGGCGTGAAGAACGATGAAGATCTCGCCGAAATTGAATCGCAGTGGAATATTCCGATGCAACGCTTTGGGACCTTGCAAGACATGGGCTCTGCAGTGTTGTTCTTGTGCTCGCCAGGAGCCAGTTGGATTAGCGGTGAAATGATCCGTGTTTCCGGAGGCGCCAAGCCCCGATGATTGAATCACGCGAGACGTTTTGTCGTTTCTGCCATGCGGCGTGTCCACTCGAAGTTGATATTGAAATCAACACAACTGGTGCACAACCCAAAGAAAAAGTTGTGGCCGTTCGCGGCATTATGAATGACCCCATGTTTGAGGGCTACACGTGCATCAAAGGTCGGCAACTCGCCGATCAGCACAATGCCCCAGACCGTTTGCGTGCACCTTTGAAACGCAACGCCGACGGAACATTCAGTGAAACAACTTCTGCGGCGGCTCTGGACGACATTGCGTCTCGCGTGCAATCAATCATTGCCAAATATGGTCCGCGCGCAGTTGCCTCATATACGGGCACTGGCGCATTTCAAAATTCAATTTCGATGCCGGTTACGCAGGCTTTCCATGTTGGTATTGACTCACCGTCGTTTTACACCAGCATCACAATTGATCAACCCGCTCACCTCACATCACGGTTGCGTCTTGGAGCATGGGAAGCAGGTTGGCAGAACTTCCGCGATGCCGACGTGTTGCTAGCAATTGGATACAACCCACTCGTGTCGTCCTATGGCCCGTCGGGCGGATTACAAGGAACCAACCCGTTCGTACGTTTACGTCGCGCCAAAGAACGTGGCATGAAATTGATCGTGATTGATCCGCGCAAGAGTGAACTCGCATCTTTCGCCGATCTGTGGTTGCCCGTCAAGCCAGGTGAGGATCCAACACTGTTGGCCGGTCTCGTCAATGTGATCTTGCAAGAGAACCTGCACGATCAAGAGTTCTGCGCTCGTTGGGTCAACCAACTTGATGATTTACGCGCGGCAGTTGCGCCCTACACGCCTGAGATGGTTGCTACTCGTTGTGAACTCGATGCCGACGACGTCGTTACTGCAGCGCGCATGTTTGCATCTGGTCCAAAGGGAACTGCCGGAACTGGCACCGGACCCAATATGGCGGCACACAGCACATTGATGGAGCACCTCACGCTCACATTGAATGCAATCTGTGGTCGCGTGAATCGAGAAGGTGACGTTCTAGAAAGCGGCAACTTCTTGTATCCCGGCAACACTCGTCGGGCGCAAGTCATTGCACCAAGTGATCCGGCACCTGGTACACCACATCGAGTCAAGGGACTGCGCGGTATGCCCGGAGAAATGTTGACACCGTTGTTGGCTGAGGAAATTCTTGAACCAGGCGAAGGCCAAGTGCGCTGTTTGTTCGTCTGCGGTGGAAACCCTGTTGTTGCTTTCCCCGATCAGCTCAAAACCATTGAAGCGCTGAAAGACCTCGAACTGTTGGTCGTGATTGATCACCGCATGACCCCAACTGCCGAACTCGCGCACTACGTCATTCCGCCACGTCTCGAACTTGAACGTGCCGACGTGCCGACCGTGATGGATCGTCGCTTTGCTGCTCCGTACATCAGTTACACGCCCGCAGTACTGCAACCCGATGGTGACATGTTGTCTGAATGGGAAGTCTTTGCTGGAATCGCTCAACGACTGGGCACTCGCCT
>WLMQ01000089.1 GCA_009700145.1 Actinomycetota bacterium | reverse complement strand
GTAGCCGTCTTCTTGTCGATACCGGTGTGGTCGGATACTGCTTGGATGAGGTCGCGTTTCTTCATGTGAGTAAACATATTTCATGAAAATGCGTCGGTGGTGGATTTCCGTTGATTTTCTTGAGATTTTTTGAAAATCTCAAAATTGAGGTTTGGGCAGATCTGCAGTCGTCGCCACTGAAAAACCATGAGTACTGTCTGTTTTATAGACGAAACTTTTCGTTGAGTTTGGGGGCAAGCGAATGGCAATTCCACACGAGTTCACTGCTGAATCAATTGCTCAAGCATCGGTTGATGCATTCCGGCCGTACAACGATTTTTTGCAATCGGGCGAACCGTATGTCTCGATTTATTTAAACAATCAATGGTTAACCCCACCGAAGGATGACGCAGAACTTGAGTGGGGCAAGGGTTGGTACTACGACACGACTGTTGCGCGCAAGCACGAATACTGGAAAGACATTGACCTTCCGCGGCCAACTAAAGACATCACTGTGATGCGACAGAATCTTTTTGACTGGGGTTATTGCCTCATTGAAGATGGAATGTCACAAGAACAATGCGCTCGTTTGCGTGCGCGTATTGAAGAGCAAGCTGCTGCCGAACGTGCGTTAGGTATTGCATATCTTGTGAAGTCACAACAGCATGTGTGGTCGCTCGTCAATAAAGGTGATGACTTTGTGAAGTGCCTTGAGCACGATCCAGAGGGTGTGCAAGCAGGCCCAATTATTGAGCGTTTATTGGATGAAACGCTCGGAATTGGTTGGAACCACTTTAGTTTTCTATCGAACATTTCGTATCCAAATTGCCACCCACAACCGATGCATCAAGATCAAACTTTCATCGCGCCATACAATCCGCGTGAAGCCCCGGTGTTGCTCAACACGATGTACGTGTTGCAAGACGTCAATGAAGTGAATGGTGGAACACTGTTTATTCCGGGTTCGCACAAACCAAATGGAACTGGCGGTCCGTACGCGTTGTATGGCCCGATGCCTAAGCCAATCAACCTTGAAGCAAAAGCCGGAACGATCTTGATGTTTGACGGACGACTGTTGCACGGTGGCGCAGTGAATCATTCGGACAAGTTCCGCTACGTGATCACGAACTCGTGTGTGAAAAGCTTTATTCGTCAACAAGAAAACTTTTTGTTGACGATGAGTCCAGAAGTTCTTGCGAAGGCAAGCGACAAGTTGTTGTGGCGACTTGGTTTTCAGTCATCAATCACTGCGAATCTGGTTGAAGGTTATGGCTATCAAGGCAGTGGAAAAATGGGCGATTCAAACGGTTCGGTTGCCCATGTCAGGCATGAAATGGACCAGGGCGAATACCGCCATGTCGGGGCCCTTTCGCCAGATGATGTGACAAAGATTTCTTCTGATGAGTTCGCTTTGGCCCGAATTCAGAAGGCGAATGAGTCGTTTCGGACCCCCGAACTTCTGGAGAAAATGCGACTCTTGAGCTAAAAGGCACCCCTGCGGTTGTGCCACGCGCCCTCACACTCGTGGTGGCGTTGATGTGCTCGTAGCCTGAGCAGTCGTGATTGTGATCGACGCCCAGGGACTCAAAGCCTCGCGACCCAACCGTCCGTTGTTCGCTGATGTCTCAATCACCCTGAGCGACGGCGACCGTGTGGGCGTTGTTGGCCTGAACGGCTGTGGCAAGAGCACGCTGTTGCGCATCATTAGTGGTGAACAAGAACCAGAAGGCGGTGTCGTACGCCGTGGCCGTAATGCTCGAGTCGGAGTGTTGAGTCAGGCGCCCGTTCTGCCCAAAGGTACGGTTCGTGAAGCCGTTGGTGGCACTTGGCAAGGTGAGGCCATGCTTGATCGGCTAGGCATGAGTGGTCTGATTGATAGTCAAACCGACCAGTTGTCGGGCGGTCAGAAAAAGCGCGTGGCATTAGCCGAACTGTTGATCGGCGAGTGGGAAGCACTCATCTTGGACGAACCCACCAACCATCTTGATCTTGATGCCATTGCCTACCTCGAAGAATGGTTGGCCAACTACAACGGCGGTTTGTTGCTCGTTACCCACGACCGCCATGTACTCGACCGAGTGACCAACAAGGTGCTCGAGATCGATCGTGGCAAGGCATATCTGCACGTGCCGACGGGTTGGAGTGAAGGCTCGGGATATGCGGCATATTTGTCGGGACGCAGCGAACGCGAAGAACAGGCGGCAACTGCCGAACAAGTTCGTAAGAACCTCGCGAAAACCGAACTGGCATGGTTGCGACGTGGTGCGCCGGCACGCACGACGAAGGCCAAATCTCGAGTTGCCTCAGCGACAGCATTGGTGAACACCAAAGCTGAAGCACCAGCGCGTCAAGGCGAACTTGGGTTGACGAAGGATCTTGGTTCGAAACGTCTTGGTTCAAAAGGTGTCGAACTACACGGCGTTGGCTTTAGTTGGCCCAACGGCAAACGGGTTCTGTCGCCGTTTGATCACATGCTCGAACCAGGCGATCGACTCGGAATCGTTGGACCCAACGGCGCTGGCAAAAGCACATTGCTCGATCTCATCTCTGAACGACTCACACCGACCGAAGGCAAGATTGATATTGGCCGCACTGTCAAAATTGGTTACTACGATCAGTTGGGTCGAGACCTTGATGTGACCAAGCGAGTTCGTGATGCAGTCGCTGGCGACAAAGGTGCGCCTTCGTTAGAAGACATCAACTTGATGAAGCGCTTTTGGTTTGATGGCGATTCGCAGTTTGCTGAAATTTCTACGCTCTCGGGTGGAGAGCGTCGCCGCTTGCAATTGTTGTTGACTCTGATTGAACAACCCAATGTGTTGTTACTGGACGAACCCACCAACGATCTTGATCTCGATACCTTGCGTGCACTCGAAGACTTCCTTGATGACTGGCCCGGCATTGTTCTAGTCGTTAGTCACGACCGGGCATTTCTCGATCGCACGGTTGATGAGGTTTTTGCCCTTGATGGTCAAGGGGGAGCATCATTGGTGCGCGGCGGTGTCGCAGGCTGGTTGAAGCAGCGTCTTGAACGCGGCACGAAACCAACTCAGAATACCAAGAGTGTCAGCACCGCCAAGTTAGATACACCGGCGAAAGCTGTTGTCGACATTCCCGCTTCAAAATCGGGTTCGCTCAAGAGTGCGAGCACCCTGAAGCGACTCGTTGGCCAAGCTGAAAAGGCATTGGCCCAAGCCACCACCGAGCGCGACACCATCAGCGCGAAATTGATTGCGGAAGCGTCAAGCGCAACCAGTAATCACGAAACGTTGGCGAAATTGAGCGAACAACTTGCTCATGCGCAAACCAAAGTCGATACGGCCGAAGAATCTTGGCTGAATTTTGCGGCCGAGGCCGAGAGTCGTGGTATTGATATGTCATGACTGTTGTTTCGCCTCTCGGATATCGATTCCCTGGCGGTACATACACGATTGCTCATTGGGAAAATTGGTTACTCACCGATTGCACCACCGCAGAACCCTTGCCCGATGATCTCGCGCATCCAGTGGCGCTGTTTCATGTGCCAATTCTTGGAGCAGGCACCAGCATCACAACATTGTTTGAAGTGTGTGGGGCTGAAGGTCCAGGCTCGGTTGGTCTTGATGGCTACGACTGGGAATACATGCGACCGCTTCGCATCGGAGTTGAGTATCGCATGGAAGGTGGCATCGTTCGCTGGGAACAACTTGTTGACGAACGTGGCAACCCGTATGACTCCATGAGTTTTTCGATTGAAATGTTTGATGCCGAAGGTTTGGCGGCACGCATTACAAACACGTGGCGCTTTCGTCGGCGTAAACCTGAAGGTGTAACTGGGGCAACGTCATGAAGGTTGGCGATCAACTTCCCGAATTTGTGGTGCCGTCAGTCGACCCAGCACGCATGAAAACGATGGCCGCAGTTTTGCGTGATCCGTATCGTGTGCACTGGGATCGCGAAGCCACCCGTGAGATGGGTCTTGAAGGTCGTGTGATCAACCAAGGTCCGCTCAACCTGAGCTACATCGTCAACATGTTGCATTCATACAGTGGGCCAACTTCGGTTCGGCGTCTGACGGTTACGTTTGGTCAACCAGTGTTCGATACCGATTCGGTTGTTGCAGGTGGTGAAATCTCGGCGATTGATAGCGATCGGGCAACTTGTGCGGTGTGGTTGAAGCGCGGTGATGAGATTGTTGTCTCGGGTACTGCGGTCATTGACGTCGCACATCTTCACTAAGGTTCGGTTATGAGCACACTTTCCGCGACATTCGTTCCGATGGAAGCTGCCGTTGCGGCCGTCCGACCTGTTGACACTTTGGCGATACCGCTCGGGCCAGGCGCACCAGGTGGCTTCTTGCATGCATTAGGAAATGACACGCCTGCCGATCGCTTTACTGATTTGAAGGTCTTCGGAGCACTGTTGCCCGATCTGTATGCAATCTTTGCGCGTCCATCGGTTCATTTGAAATCTGGATTCTTTGGTCCGGCCGAACGTTACTTGCGCGACACCGGAGCCGATGTCGATTTTGTGCCGGCCGACTTTCGCCGTTTCGAACCGACACTTGCTCATTTGAAACCACGAGTACTCGCCATTGCTGGAGCAATGCCTGTTGATGGGCGAGCCTCGTTGTCGTTGCACGCTGGAGCATTCACGACCGAAATTGCCAATGTCATTGCCGATCCCAGTCGAGTGTTGATTGTGGAATGCAGTCCCAATTTTCCTCACACTTTTGGTTCGGGCGACTATCAGCATTCAATTGCGCTTGAAGATATTGACTTCTTGGTGCAGTCAGATCGAACTGCGCTCAACTTGGCTGATGTTGTTGCGAGTGATGTTGAAAGTCGAATCGCCGAAGTTGCAGTGTCGTACATTCACGATGGCTGCACATTGCAAACTGGCATTGGTGGCATACCGACCCAGGTCGCAACACGACTTGCCGCTGGAGGCGGCGGCGACTACGGAATCCATAGCGAGATGTTCACAACAGGTTTAATGCGACTACATCAGTCGGGCAAGGTGACGAATCGCAAAGGCACTGAGTTTGATGGATATTCGGTGACAACATTTGCTGCGGGCGAACCTGAGTTGTATGCATGGCTGCACGAAAATCGCGACGTTCGATTTCTTCCGGTCAATGTTGTGAACTCTCCCGAAGTCATTGCACGAAATAAAGACATGGTTGCAATTAATGGTGCGATGGCGGTTGATCTTTCAGGACAAGTGATTGCCGATTCGGTGAATGGCAAACAGTTCTCTGGCATCGGTGGCCATGAAGACTTCGTGTCGGGGCCTGGACTGTCGACGAATGGCCGCAGTTTGATTTGTTTGCCGTCAACATCGGTCGTGAACGGTGTGGCCATCTCGCGCATTTTGGGTCGGTTGCCCGAAGGCAGTGTGGTCACGACACCGCGCCATCAAGTTGATGTGATCATCACCGAATATGGAGCCGCCGAAATCGCCGGCCTGTCGATCGCCGAACGTTCACATGCATTGGCACAGATCAGTCATCCTGATTTTCGTGAGCAGTTGTTGTCAACTGCCGATGTCTGGCCCAGCGACTAAGACAGCGTCGTTGCTTGTTGTGATAAGAATTTGCCCATGAATGGTGCTGAAAGCCTGCTGAGGTCGCTTGTTAACTCGGGAGTCGACACGTGTTTTGCCAATCCCGGAACTTCTGAAATGCATTTCGTTGCGGCGCTTGACCGCGTCGACGGAATGCGTGCGGTTCTCGGGCTATTCGAGGGTGTCGTGACAGGTATGGCCGATGGCTATGCGCGCATGGCTGAAAAGCCTCCCGTCACGTTGTTGCACCTTGGACCAGGCCTAGCTAATGGACTCGCGAATTTACACAATGCCCGTCGAGCCTCATCACCCATTGTGAATGTGGTCGGAGATCACGCCACATATCACGCGCAATACGACGCACCGCTAGCTAGCGACATCTTTGGATTCGCTCGACCAGTTTCGGCTTGGGTGCATTCGTCAACAAGTGCGTTAACCGTAGGTGCCGATGCGGCGCGGGCTGTGCAGGTGGCGCGTCAAGCACCAGGTCAAATTGCCACACTGATTCTTCCGGCCGACGTGGCATGGCTTGAAGCCAATTCATCGGCCGAGGCACTTCAGGTCAATCAGGCATCGCAAGTTGCTGATTCAACAATTAGTGACATTGCCCAAACACTCCGCACTGCGCAATCAACGGGTGCTCGTGTGGCGATCTTGATGCGAGGTGCTTCATTGCGCGGAGAAGGTTTGCAGGCAGCAGGCAAGATTGCGGCAGCGACTGGCGCACGATTGTTGTGCGACACCTTTGCTCCGCGTCTTGAACGAGGTGCGCATCGAGTTGTCGTTGAGCGACTGCCATATTTCGCCGAACAGCTGGTTGATTCTTTGGCCAATGTTGATCACTTGATTTTGGTTGGGGCAAAACCACCCGTGTCGTTCTTTGCTTATCCAGGAAAAGAATCGTGGTGCACCGCACCCCACACCAAGATTCAATATCTTTCGCATGCTCACGAAGACGGAGTTGGCGCGTTACAGGCATTGGTCGATGCTCTCGGTGCGCAAAAAACCTCAGTTGCTGTTGCCGAATTGCAATTGCCTGATGAACCATCAGGCCGAGTTGATCAATACAGCATTGGCAAAATTGTGGCGCGCTATTTGCCCGAAAATGCAATCGTCTCCGACGAATCGGCGACGAATGGTCTAGGCCCGGCTTTGGCACTGGCAACGGCGCAACCCCATGATGTTTTGTCACTCACTGGCGGCTCAATTGGTCAAGGCCTTCCAGTTGCCGGTGGTGCAGCGGTGGCGTGTCCTGATCGCAAAGTGGTGTGTCTACATGGTGACGGCGGAGCGATGTATACCGTGCAATCGTTGTGGACACAAGCCCGCGAAAATCTTGATGTCACGACAGTGATTTTTAGCAATCGTGCTTACGCAATTTTGCAAGTTGAACTGAGTCGCACTGGTGCGAAAGATTTAATGGCCGAAGGTGACACCAAAGCATTGTCGATGTTTGATCTGTCAAACCCCGACATTGATTGGGTGAAGATGGCCGAGGCGATGGGCGTTGAAGCAGTGCGAGTAAGCACGCTTGAAGAATTCAGTTCAGCATTTCAGTCGGCCATGAAACAACATGGTCCGCGTTTAATCGAAGTACTGCTGTAGTCGATTAGTTGCGAGTCAAAGTAACGAGGGGAATCACTCGTTGGGCTTGATCGGCAGTCACTTGGTATTCGTCGTATGAAGGCCAGATTGCCGTCATGATCTTCCACATGCGTGAGCGGGTTTCGGCCTCTGACTCGTGATCAACGATTTGTGCAGTCGCCCAATATTTGTCTGAGCCAACCTGAACCCACACTTGCGGGTTCTGCACCAAGTTTTCGAGCCACAGAGGGTGTTTGGCCGCGCCACCATTCGATGCAATCAACAGCACCTGGTCGCCTTCTTTTCCGTAAATCAATGCGCTGCGATTCCATGCGCCAGTTTTGCGACCCTGGGTCGTGAGCAACATGCAGGGAACACCCTTCCAGTCGTGTCCTTCGGCTCCATCGGTTGCGACATACGAATCGATGTGCTTGCGCACCCATTCGGTGGGGCTATCAAGAATTGGCTTGGGGGGAGTGGAGTTCTGGGCGATGACGTTGCTCATAGTGAAGAGCGTAACCTCGCTGGAGTGAATAGCGTCCGAAAGGTTCAGGTAGGCCTCGTATTGGCTGTGTGCGCAGCGACGATCGTTGCTGGCTGCTCTGGCACAGATTCGGTGAATCCTCCAATGACCGAGGCTCCCCAACTATCGATCGCCACAACGACCACATC
>WLMQ01000088.1 GCA_009700145.1 Actinomycetota bacterium | reverse complement strand
TCGCCATATAACCAAGCCCTCGGTCAGACGCTGATTGAACGCTCGATTCGCGAGCGAATTGTTTTGGTTGGCGTGACATTGCATGGCAAAACCGAAGAGGACACTGAAGCCAGTCTTGATGAATTGAGTTTGCTCATTGATACCGCTGGTGCTGATGAAGCGGGACGGCTCACGCAAAAGCGGGACGTACCAGATCACACTTGGTTCGTTGGCAAAGGTAAGGCTGAAGAACTGCGCGAATTGTGTTTGGCAGTTGATGCCGACACCGTGGTGTTTGACAACGAATTGTCGCCTGGTCAGCAATACAACTTAGAAAAGTTGTTAGGACGAACTGCGCTAGACCGTACTGCTGTCATTCTCGACATCTTTGGGCAAAATGCGCACACCCTCGAGGGTAAGGCTCAAGTTGAACTGGCCTTGCTGCGTTATCGCTTGCCGCGTTTACGACGCGGTGCCGATGCCAAAATGTCGCAGCAGCGAGGTGGCGTCGGATCGCGATTTGGTAGTGGTGAAACCAAGCTCGAAGTTGATCGTCGGCGAATTAAGAATCGCATCACGCGTCTTGAACAAGAACTCAAAGAACTTGGCAGTACGCGCGATCTGCAACGCAAAGGTCGTTCACGTAGTGGACTAGCCAATGTGGTCATCGTGGGGTACACCAATGCGGGAAAATCGACATTGTTGAATCGTCTGACAAATGCCGGCGTATTGGTTGAAGACCGACTGTTCGCGACGCTCGATCCGACGACACGACGATTGTCATTTCCCGGTGGTGAACCAGTGCTGGTGACCGACACTGTTGGATTCGTACGACGCCTGCCGCACGGCCTTGTTGAATCGTTTAAGAGCACTCTTGAAGTGGCGGCACGGGCCGATTACTTGGTGCATGTCGTAGACGGATCATCATCCGACCCCGATGGTCAGATTGATGCAGTGCGAACAGTTTTGCGCGAAATTCATGCCGACGAAGTTCCCGAATTCTTAGTTTTCAATAAGAGTGATCTCGATCCCGTAGGTGTCGCCGATGTGGTTGCGTGGCATCCCGGTTCAGTTGGTATCAGCGCAAATACTGGTGACGGCATCGATCGCTTTTTGCAGACATTGTCTGATCGTTTGCGCTCGGTGAGCAAAGTCATTGAACTGCTCATTCCGTATGAACGTGGCGACATTTTGGCTGCGGTGCATCGAGAAGGTGAAGTGGTGTCAACCACGCACGAAACCGATGGTGTCCGTGTACGAGCGCGGCTCGCCGAAGCTTCGGTTGGCCGATTGAGCGAATTTGTGGTCGCTGATGGTGGCGTAGACCCCACTCCAACAGGCAACATATAACTCATGAATTCCGCTCCTGATCACTTAGCTGGTTTTGTTCCGCCGCCGTATCCCTACGAACGCCTTGATTCGTATAAGCCGTTGGCGGCGCCCTTTGAAGGTGGGTTGATTGACCTGTCCATTGGGACGCCGTGTGATCCGCCACCGGCTTCGGTGATTAACGCATTGGCGGCAAGTAATAGTGAACGGGGTTACCCGCCATCTATTGGTTCGGCTGGTTTGCGTGAGGCTTTCGCAGCATGGATGCAACGTCGTTTCAACGTGACGATCGCTCCCATTGACATTGCTGCATGCATCGGCACCAAAGAGTTTGTCGGGACGTTGCCGCAATGGATGAAGTTACGTTCACCTTGGCTCGACACCGTTTTATATCCAGCGGTTGCTTATCCAACTTACGAAATGGGCGCAACTTTGGCTAGTTGTCGTGCCATCGCGGTGCCGTGTAACGATCGCGGTGGAATTGATCTGACTGCCATTAGCGAAGAAGACGCCAAGCGCGCATTGCTTTTGTGGGTCAACAGCCCATCAAATCCGACAGGCGCTATTGACGATCTAGGGGCCGCGGCTGTTTGGGGTCGTGCTCATGGTGTTCCAGTTTTCAGTGATGAGTGTTATGCCGAATTCACATGGGGCGGTCCGGCACAAACGATTTTGCAACATGGTTCTGATGGCGTTATTGCGGTTCACTCGTTGTCGAAGCGTTCAAATTTGGCAGGACTGCGGGTCGGTGCTTACGCCGGAGATCACGACCTTGTGCATTACCTATCTGAGGTTCGTAAGCATGTCGGCATGATGGTGCCAGGCCCGGCACAAGCTGCCGCGGTTGCGGCGCTGAATGATGACGAACATGTTGTGGTGCAACGAGATCGTTATCGTCATCGCCTCGAGCGCATGGCGGACATCTTGTCGAAATGGTCGGGCATCAATATTTCGTTGCCGGATGGTGGTTTCTATCTGTGGTTCCAAGTTGATGACGCATGGGGTTTCACTGAGCGTTTAGCTCGTGAAGCCGGAACGTTGGTCAGTCCTGGTGATTTGTATGGTGAACAAGGTCAAGGGTTTATCCGCGTGGCAGTTGTGCAAAGTGACGAGACAATCGAGCGCGTTGCGCAGCGACTTGGAGTTTCATGATGTCTGACGACATGCCAAAAGTTCGCTCGGTTAAATGGTGGTGGATTTCGGCTGTTGTAGTTTTCGCTGTCGGTATGACTCTGGCGTTGATTGGCGTGCAGCGTGATCAACAACTCATTAGTGACTTAGTACGAACTCCAAGCGGTTGTGTGTCGACGATTGATATTTCAGCAACGGGTCGTTATTACATCTACGTAGAAACCAAGGGAACAATCGCCGATCTTGGTCCGTGCAATAACGATGCGCGCGATTACAAATTTGATTCGGCCCCCGAGGTAACTGTGGCGTTGCAATCAAGCGCTGGCACCGACGTCGACGTTCGGCCTGATGATGCCGTTGAATACGACGCTCCCGATTTTGCCGGCAAGTCGGTATCAACATTCGTGATTGCCGAACCGGGAACATTCACCTTGGTGATGCAATCGAATGAACCCAATGCGGTTATTGCGATTGGCCGTAATGCATCAATGTTGGATGGGGCAATCCTGGTGAGTGGCGCATCGCTTGTTCTGGTTGCGCTCGCATTGTTGATTTTGGCGATTATCGCGACTCGCGTCAGTCGCCGTGCTCGTCGCAGGGTCGCAATGAACCCTCGAGCAGAGGTGTATGTCAACTATCCATCCAGCAGTGACTCGATTGTTGGCTCGGATTCAAGGTCAACTGATCCGTGGGCTCCGCCTCGCCCTGAAGATCGAGCTGGCCAGTAACAAACATCTCAGAGACGACATTTTTAGAGACGACGTAGAACCGTGACGACCTTGCCGAAGATTCGCACATCGTCTGATGAAAAGTGCATTGGCGAAAGTCGCGGGTTGGCCGGCAGCAAAACGACTTCACGTCCCTTACGGCTGTAGGTCTTGACTGTTGCTTCATCGCCAGGAATTCCGGCAATGACGATGTCGCCGTTGTTGGCAGTGAGTTGCTGACGAGCAACGACATAGTCGCCATCAAGAATGCCGGCCTCAATCATTGAATCGCCGCGGACGCGCAACATGAAGAGATCGCCTTCGCCAGTGAAGTCGGCGGGGAGGGGGAGAAGTTCTTCGACATTTTCTTGAGCCAAAACATCGGTTCCGGCTGCGACGTCACCAATGAGCGGAACGTGGTGGACGCGACTACGGGCGATAATCGCACCACTGTTGCGGTCCCAGTTGACTTTGATGGCTCGGGGCAAATTGGGATCTCGTTCAAGAAAGCCCAAGCGTTGCAAGGTATTGAGGTGATTGTGCACCGTTGATGGTGATGTGAGACCGACGGTGTCGCCGATTTCGCGCACTGATGGTGGGAAACCCCGGTCTTCCATACAGGCTTCGATGCACTCGAGGATGCCACGCTGACGGTCGGTGAGAATGTGTTCGCTCATGGGTGCATCGTACGGGTGTTCGTGGCGAGAGTCAAACACCTGTTCGTAAAAATCTTATTTGTGCTGGTAGATGACTTATTTAAAATCAGTGGTTGACACCGAACATCCGTTCGCATAGCCTACGAACAAGCGTTCGTGAGGGGATTGGCATCTGTGCCATACCCCTCACGCACACTGTCAACAACAGCGGTTCACCAGAGCTCGCACTACCGATCAGAAAGATTCATCATGGCCCTCGCACTTAACCCCCGTTACATCGTCGAGATTCAGCCCAACCGGTCTGGTGCTCGATCGTCACTTTCTTCTACTTCTTCTACTTCTATTTCTTCTATGGCCCCTATTCTCCACCAGTCCCACGACGTGTACTTGCGTCGTCGGCTGGTGGTGGGTTTGGCCCTGTGTGCTGTTGTGGTAGCCGCCTGCCTCGGCTTCCGCACTTTGGCGAGCCGCGGGGATGTGACTGCCTCAGTCCCCGCGGTGACGCCCTTTTCTGCGAGTGCTCAGCCCATCAGTACCTCGGTCAATGGTGTCGACGTCTCACTTGCCTTTGTGCAGGGCGAAGGCTTCTACGTGGTGCAATCGGGCGACACGTTATGGTCCATTGCTTCGTCGCTGACCAGCGGAAACATTCGAAATTACGTGCATTCATTGATCGAATTGAACGGCGGAGCGTCAATCGATGTGGGTCAACGTCTCATTGTCCCCGCTGAATAGTTCAGTTTTCTACTATCATGGCGCCATGCGTTGCGTCATCTGCCGACATGAAGACACCAAAGTGGTCGATTCACGTACGGCCGAAGAAGGTGCTGCGATTCGTCGTCGTCGTGAATGTCCGCAATGCATGCACCGCTTTACAACTTTTGAACGTATGGACGAAGTGCCACTGATGATTACCAAAACTCATGGTGGCCGTGAGCCGTTCGATCGTGGCAAGTTGATTTCTGGAGTCAAGGCGGCATCGAAAGGTCGGCCCGTCGATGATGATGCCATCAACGCTCTTGCCGACTCGGTTGAAGAAGAACTGCGAGCCACTGGTGGAGGCGATGTGCCGAGCACCAAAGTTGGACTCGCTGTTCTTGAGCGTTTACGTGACCTTGATGAAGTTGCTTATATGCGCTTCGCGAGTGTGTACAAGAATTTCGACGCTGCTGAAGACTTTCAGCGTGAAGCAGCCCTTCTTGACAAATCGCCAGTGGCCTGACGCTCACTCAGTTTTCGCTGTGCGCAGCGTTCTAGGGTGAGGGCATGAGTGACGAACGTATTGCCTATCGAACCTGCCCGTTATGTGAGGCCGGTTGTGGTTTAGAAATCACTGTCAAAGGATCAACCATCGGTCGTATCCGCGGAGACATGGACGACGTCTTCTCACATGGTTTTATTTGTCCCAAGGGTTCAACGCTCAAACAACTTCATGAAGACCCAGATCGTTTACGTAAGCCACACATCAAGCGCAATGGGGTTCACGTTGAAGTGGAGTGGGATGAAGCGTGGGCCGAGATTGCTGGTCGCTTGCAAGATGTGATTGAACGCCACGGTCGCGATGCTGTTGGCGTGTATCTCGGCAACCCTGGAGCTCACAGTTTGTCGGCGATGTTGTACAACCGAACTTTGTTACAAGGTCTCGGTACGCATAATCGATTTAGTGCATCGACCGTTGATCAATTACCCAAACAAGTCGCAGCGGGATACATGTTTGGCACGGGTGTTTCGGTGGCCGTTCCCGACCTCGATCGCACTGATTACCTGATGATTTTGGGGGCAAATCCGTATGCATCAAACGGAAGCGTGTGTACCGCACCCGATTTTCCTGGACGCATCGAAGCGATTCGTGCCCGTGGGGGCAAAGTCGTTGTGGTCGACCCGCGTCGCACGCGTACAGCCGAAGAAGCCGATCAATGGATTGCCATTCGTCCGGCCACCGATGCGTTGTTCTTGATGGCCATTGTGAATGTTTTGTTCGCTGAAAATTTGGTCAAAATCCAAGATCACATTGCTCCACTTTTGAATGGCCTTGATGCTGTGCGTGAAGCGTCAACTGAGTTCACGCCCGAACGAGTTGCGCAAGCGACTGGACTTGAAGCCGATGTGATTCGCCAAGTGGCGCGCGAATTAAGCGCTGCAAAAACTGCGGCGTTGTATGGGCGTATCGGGACAACAACAACCGAGTTTGGTACGACTGCTTCGTGGCTCATTGATGTTGTGAACACATTGACCGGAAATCTTGATTCGGTTGGTGGGGTGATGTTTACGAAGCCAGCACTTGGTGGACCGACAACTCGCGGTACGTCAGGAAAAGGTGGTGGATTTCGTATCGGTCGCGGTGGTGGGAAAACCAAAGTGAAGGGTTATCCCGAAGTGATGGGCGAATACCCGGCTGCGGCTATGGCCGAAGAAATTACTGATGCGGGTGACGTCGGGATTAAAGCTCTTGTCACCGTTGCCGGCAATCCAATTTTGTCAACTCCGCACTCGCGTCAACTTTCTGATGCCTTTGAAAAGCTTGAGTTGATGATCAGTGTTGATTTGTACCTCAACGAAACGACCCGTCATGCCGATGTGATTTTGCCCGTTCCATCACAATTGCAACGCGATCACTACGACGTGTTGTTGTTGCAGTTTGCCATTCGCAATGTTGCTAACTACAGCACGCCGGTATTGCCGCTCGATGAAGGTCAACCCGACGAGTGGGAGATTCTTGCCAAACTCGGCATGATTGCGCAAGGTCTCGGACCTAATGCCGATCCACATCTTGCTGATGATCTTGCCATCGAAGGCTTAGTACGCAACAGCATTGGCGATCCGTCATCACCCATACATAGTCGAAATGCCGACGAGATCATTGATGTTTTAAATGCCGAAGGTCGCCGTGGTCCGGCGCGCATGTTGGACTTCATGTTGCAAACCGGTCCGTACGGAGCAGGGTTCGGGAGCAACGTGGGGGGAGCGTCGCTGCAACTGTTGCTCGATAATCCGCATGGTGTTGACTTCGGTGCCCTTGAGCCACGCTTGCCTGACGCTCTGCGCACGCGCACCGGAATGATTGAACTCGCACCTGAACCATTGATTGCTGATGTGCCTCGTTTGCTTGATTCCATTGACGAATTCACGAAAAATCGATTCGTGTTAGTCGGGCGACGTCATTTGAAAACGAACAACTCATGGATGCACAACATTCAGGTACTTGTGAAAGGCAATGTGCGATGTTCATTGCAAATGCACACTGATGATGCAAAAAGCCTTGATTTATTGAATGAATCTGCAGAAGAAATTTTTGTTACGGTGACGTCTCGCGTCGGAAGCGTTGTTGTACCTGTTGAAATTACCAATGACATTCGCCCAGGGGTCGTGAGCTTGCCGCATGGTTGGGGCCATGATCATCCCGGGACCAAGATGCGTGTTGCTGAGTCATTAAGCGGCGTGAATTCGAATGTTTTGAGTGATCACGAAGCCATGGACCCGTTGTCCGGAACCTCAGTTTTGAACGGAATTCCCGTTTCTATTGCCCGAATCGGCTGAAAAGCCTGAAAAAGCGATATGCACACCCCTATCCACAGGGTTTTCCCCTAAACAAACGGCTAATTCACAGGGTTATCCACTTCCTCCCCACAGGGTGTTGCGCTTAGGGTTACCTCTGTTGAAAGTGGCGGTGGAGGACCGTGGCTAGTGATTCGTCGGCCCAAGATCTGGTGTTTTCTAGGTGTTGGCCGCCGAATTTGGGTGGGACGACTGAGTCCTGGACCTACTGAAATCCACCGCCCTTTCAACAAAGAATTCGAAACGAGCGGGAATTGTTGTGAACCAGAGGTGACATGAATGTGACATCCATGTGACCTCGGACACTAGGGCGTTGTGGAAAAACCCCGTGTGAGCAGGTGCTAAGCGAGGGTCGTTGACATTGGTGTAGTTACTCTGATGTAATTTCACTACCACTTGTGGTTGCACGCGCAGGCACCAGGGGAATACACCACATCTTGGGCCGACGAATCACTAGCCACGGTCCTCCACCGCCACTTT
>WLMQ01000087.1 GCA_009700145.1 Actinomycetota bacterium | reverse complement strand
CTTCGGCCATTAAACGAATCCGCAGGCTGTGATACGGATCGCTCACTAACACAATGGTGCCGATGGCCCGATCACGCGCCAATTCAGCAACATTCTGTAATGACTCCCATGATGAGCGACCAGTGTCTTCACCAATAATCACTTCTTCGGGGACTCCGTTTTTCACAAGGTATTTAGTTGACGATTCGGCTTCGGTGAAGCGATCACCAGGCTGATTACCACCTGTCACGATGATCGTTGGTGCAACGCCCTCTTTCCACAGTTCAATCACGTGATCGAGTCGAGCCTGCAACTGAGGAGACGGTCGACCGTCGTATTGTGCCGCACCCATGACGACGATTGCGTCAACTTGACCATGGTGATGACTACGACCAGTTGACCACACTTGAAAGAGCGAGATCGCAAAGTACGCAACAATGAGCGACAGAAAAACCGCAACACAACCAAAGACTCGTCGCCATCCACCACGTCGCCACCATTTCGGTGCTTTGAAGATGCGGCGCTGCAGAGTCGCCGTAACAGTTCCTCCGACCGGAGTCTCATCACGAGACATACCCGAAGATTCGGCGCTGCCAGAACCTGTTTCGGTCATGCTGACGCGAGTCGCTCCGCAGCAGCACGTAAGCGTTTCATCACTTGTGCTTCGCCCATCAACTCGAGTGCCTCAAATAACGGCGGTCCAATTGTGCGACCAGTGACCGCTACACGAATTGGGGCTTGTGCTTTACCCAACTTCAAACCGCGTGCCGCGCCAGTTGCTTCTATGCACAACTTCAGCGAATCATGGTTCCAGTCAAGACCAGTAGACAATGCGGCGATCGCGTCGTTCAACATTTCAACACCATCGGTTGAGCCGAAAGTTTTATTCCACGAATCTTCGTCGATGATTGGCTCATCCAAGAACAAGAAGTCAACCAACATCGGTAATTCGGTCATTAAAACCAAACGAGTTTGGGCCAAAGGAGCCATTGCCCGAAACTTTGCTTCATCAAATTGGGCTGGTGTCCACGGAATATTTTCGCCGACAAGGAATGGTTGTGCAGCTTCAAAGAATTCATCCGCTGACATCGCACGAATGTATTCACCATTGAACGCTGCCAACTTCTTCAAGTCGAAGAACGCCGGCGAGTGATTCACATCTTCAAGCTTGAAGTCACGCTCAATGGTTGACCACGGAACAATTTCAGTTTCGCCTTGCGGCGCCCAACCAAGTGTCATCAAATAGTTGATCATCGCTTCGGGTAAGTAGCCCTCATCACGGAATTGCTCAAGCGCAACCTTGTCGCGACGCTTTGACAACTTCTTGCGCTGCTCGTTCACAAGTACCGGAACGTGTGCCCACACCGGCGGTGTCTGACCGAGTGCATCCCAAATCATTTGCTGCTTTGGTGTGTTGGGCAAATGCTCTTCGGCACGAACCACATGGCTCACGCGCATCGTGATGTCGTCGACCACATTGGCCAACAAGAACATCGGCGAACCGTTTCCACGAAGCAACACAAAATCTTCAATTGTTTCGTTCGCGAATTCAACGCGACCACGCACTAAGTCGTTCACAACTGTGTGACCTTCAGGCACGCGAAAACGCAACACTCGTCCGGGTCCGGCTTCAAGGCCACGATCGCGCGAGTAGCCGTCGTAACCCTGCTTGCCATTGGTCTTTGATCGTTCTTGAATCTGCTCGCTGGTGAGATCGCAGTAATACGCCTTTCCTTCGGCAAATAAACGCTGAGCGGCTTCAATGTGTGCCCCGGCGTACTGGCTCTGAAAATACGGGCCTTCAAAAGTGGGGTCGTCCTGACGCACCCCAATCCAGGCCAAAGCGTCGATGATTCCCTGAGTCCATTCGGGCTGATTACGGGCCTCATCGGTGTCTTCGATACGCAACACAAATGTTCCGCCGAGACGTTTAGCCAAAGCCCAGTTGTACAGCGCCGTGCGGGCGCCACCCACGTGAAAAAAGCCGGTCGGTGACGGAGCAAAACGAAAACGCGGAGCAGATGACATGACCCTGTCACGCTATCTCGCACGGGTCAGCGAGATATGGGCAGCATCTCACACGAACCAACATCCACGGGTAGCGTTGCCCGCATGTCTCAACGCAATGTTCTCGGTGGCGAACTCGCTTCTTGTTCTTTCGACCCCATGACTGGCTACTACCGCACTGGATGTTGCGAATCGCGCGGCGATGACCCTGGCGTCCACGTGGTGTGCGTACGTGTCACCGAAGATTTTTTGACTTTCAGCCAAGGCCAAGGCAATGACCTCAGCACCCCCATGCCGCAATACGGATTCGCTGGGCTGAAAGACGGCGATCAATGGTGTTTATGTGCCTCACGCTGGCAGGAAGCGTTTGAAGCCGGAGTCGCACCCAAGGTCGTTCTGGAAGCAACTCACATGTTGGCCCTGGAATTTTGCAATCTGGCCGACTTGCGGTCGCATGCCATTGCCTGAGTAGGTCATAAAAACGCACCTTACTTATTGAAGAATTATATATAAAAACGATAGTTATCTGTACTCTTTTGCTATGACCCAACCCCGCCGCCGTGCCGATGCGGCCCGCAATGACGACCTTCTGTTGGACGCCGCCCTTGAGTTGCTGCGCGAGAAGGGTCCCGACCGCATTACTGCGCTCGACTTAGCCCGACTCGCCAAACTCACAACCGGCGCGGTGTACGCCCGTTACGAAAACAACGAAGAAATCTTGGTTGGTCTATGGCAGCACCGCATCAGTGGTCCAATGCGCACATTCTTTGAAGCAGCATTACCTGCCCTCACTCCAGGAATCCACCGTGCCGATGCCCAGGCAATCATGGCGAAGGCAATTAGTAATCCCCACGGACCATTGCGGCCCGGCGTCTCGTTGCTCATTGCTTCGGCCCGAATTCCCGAACTTCATGAAATCATCGTTCCCGAAATTCAGGGTTGGTTGCGTGAAATGGGAATCTCTGACGATCGATCCGATGTTGCGTCCCTGTACAAACTCGAGATCATCAGTTTCGTACTTGGGTGTCTCTATTTCGCCGCGGCAGACATGTTTGACTTCGACGATTGGGAGACCATCAAACCACTGGCGCACTACATTCTCGAGCATCCATCCATCGAAGGCGTCGCCGATATCCCACCTAGCACACCCCCGTCGATTGTTGTCACGACCGACAATGAGATTCGCGATGCACTTGTGAACGGTGCTGCACGCGTCATTGCTCGAGGCGGAGTTGAACGCGCCACGACACAACGTATTGCCCGTGCTGCCGCGTTGCCACCAAGTGCACTCTTTTCTGAATACCGAACCCGACAAGCACTCTTCGGCGACGTTGCCGAAAAGTTATTGCACCTAATTTATCGCGGAGCTCGCGCCGAAGATATTTTGCCGGCTGCCGATCAAACACCAGGCATAACCGGAACACCAACTGATTTCAATGACCCCCGACTTGTGATGCATCGGCAATTTCTTTCGCAACGAGGAACAGTTACCAGCATGGCTTTGATCGCACCAGCAGCGAAAGAGCAAAGACGTATCAGACTTGAATTCCACCTAGCCGCAATCACTGATCCGGTTGTTAAAGATGCTCTGCTCAAGGCCGACATCATGGCCACTGAACACGCGACCAATCTGCTCAACTCTTTGTTCGGTATACCCAACCATCTCGCCGCACCTACAGTTCGCATGGCTCGACTATTAGTGCAAGGTTCAATACTTCTTGAAGAAATTTCTGATTCGCTCAATGGTCGAGATCTGAGATATATCTACAAACCTCTCGCCGAGGGCTTCTCACATATGGTCGTCAACGAACCTCTCAGCAGTATTAAATAGCTGACATCAATAGCGCAGAATCTCCAGTAATTGCTGGCAAAAGTCCATCGACTGGTGGCATCAGTTGTTCACAGAAGAATCGTGCCGATGCAATTCGCTCGGCGACACATGCTGCACCAACTTCGCTTGCTGCATCTTGAGCAATCACCGCAGAGTCAGCCAACAAGAAGCCCGCAGTAAGTGTGCTGATTAGTCGCATGTACGGAGTCGCACCCGACAACGAGTCGAGCGGATTTCCTGAATGTTCGGCCAACCATGTTGTTGCGGCACGGGTTGCAGCCAATGTCTTTGCCAGAGCTGCACTGACTCCAGAAAGTTCAGCATGACCTTCAAGCTTTCGACTGAGTGTCTCAACTGAATCAAGATGACGCTTCACAACTTCGCCACCACGTAGACCAAGTTTGCGACCCACCAGGTCAATGGCCTGAATACCATTTGTTCCTTCGTAAATCGTTGTAATACACGCATCACGATAATGCTGCGCCACGCCAGTCTCTTCGACGAATCCCATTCCACCATGAATTTGCACAGCGATACGGGTGAGGTCGACACACATGTCAGTGCCCCAACCTTTTGACATCGGCGTCAACAACGCTGCCAAGTCAGAGGCAGATTCGCGCTCAACGGCATCGGGGTGATGTTTGGCAACATCGAGACACGCAGCATTCCAATACGTCATACGTCGCAATGCTTCAAGCGTTGTTTTCATAGTGAGCAACATGCGCTTCACATCTGGGTGATCAATGATCGGTGAACTTTCACCAGCCGGCGCGCCTGGCGCACGACCTTGTCGACGATCATTGGCGTATTGCAAAGACTGTTGGTACGCACGATCACCCAAGGAAAGTCCTTGCAAACCAACTGACAAACGGGCCTGGTTCATCATCGTGAACATGTACTGCATGCCCCGATTTTCTTCACCAATCAGATAGCCGATTGCGCCACCGTTATCGCCATACGTCAAAACGCAGGTGGGGCTGGCATGAATACCCAGTTTGTGCTCAACCGACACACACTTCACGTCGTTGTGACGACCAAGCGAACCGTCATTGTTCAATAGGTATTTCGGAACAATGAAACATGAAACTCCTTTAGTTCCTGGAGGTGCATCGGGCGTGCGCGCCAACACCAAGTGAATGATGTTTTCGGCCATGTCGTGTTCACCAAACGAAATATAAATCTTGGTTCCAGTGATGCTGTATGTGCCGTCTGCTTGCTTAATTGCCCTCGTGCGCACTGCACCGACATCACTACCTGCATCTGGTTCGGTGAGGTTCATGGTTCCAGACCATTCGCCCGTAATCATTTTGGGTAGATAGGTCATGCGTTGATCTTCACTACCGTGGTACATCAACGCGTCAATTGCGCCTTGCGTCAACAATGGGCACATTGAAAATGCCATGTTGGCTGCAGTCATCATTTCTTGAATCGCGATACCGATCATCCACGGAAATCCGCCGCCACCGTAGCCACTCTCAAATGGCACAGCCCCCCAACCTGCATCAACAAAAGCTTTATATGCGGCTGGAAAACCTGGTGCAGTTGTCACTGTTGAGTCGGGATTAAGTCTGACCCCAAATTTGTCACCAACCCTATTCAGCGGCGCAACTTTGTCTTCCATGAAGCGTGCGGCTTCTTCGAGAAGGTCACGCACCATTGATGAATCAGCATCAATGAATCCCGGTAATTGCAAAATGCGGTCAATACCGCACACGCGGTTGAGAACGAAATCAATATCGGCGAGAGGTGCTCGGTAGTCAGTCACAGACGTAACACTAGGTTGCGACGATCACGCGCCGGTGAGTGTGCGCCAATTAGTCGGGTAGGCAGAAGTCACTTGTGCGGGGGTCATTCGTAATGTTGCTTCGGGCACCATGTCGACGATCGAACGACCTTCGGCGTAGTGATGCACGTTGCCAACACCCTTAAACAGATCGGCACGAGTTGTCGCCAGATCGGCCGGCGGGTTGGCATCAAAGAATCCCCACATGGTGAAGGCAATGGTGAGGTCATGAATGACAGGGGCTCGGCTGTACAACGACGCACGGCGTAATGCGATGTTGAGACAGCCACGTATGGCATCGGCGGTCACGAGTCCACCGACCAGGTGCAAACGATTACTCAGACGGTTTGCCAGCAACAATGCGTAACCCTGGTCTGGTCCCTGGAAACCCAAATGCTCGCCGACGGGTTGGAACCCTTCAATGTCGGTCGGGCGATTATTCACCCACGACTGCGGGGCCACATCGGGCGAACCATAAACACGGACATCGTCCAGAACAGGGGTGGGGGCAAATTGTGGTGCAGACATCGCTTCCTACCGTATTCGCTCAGACGCCCGAATGTAGGAGTCCGTAGATCAAAGATTCTTCGAGGGCCCTCCACGAGGCTTCGATGATGTTTGAACTGACTCCGATTGTGGTCCATGAACGCTCACCATCGGTGGCGTCGATGAGTACTCGAGTGATCGCACCAGTTGCGGTGGCTCCATCGAGAATGCGCACCTTGTAGTCGGTGAGGTGGATGCGATCGACATTGGGGTAAGCCTGCGACACTGCGGCACGAAGCGCGGTATCGATGGCATTCACGGGACCATTTCCTTCGGCCGTATGAACATGACGTGTCGCCGAGCCTTCTGGCCCAACCCATACCTTGACTGTTGCCTCGGTCGTGAAGTCACCATTTACGCCTTCATCGGTGATGACTCGCATCGACTCGACCTTAAAGAACGACTGCTCCCAACCGGTGGCCTTACGCATCAGCAATTCAAGAGATGCATCAGCCGCTTCGAAGTGATAGCCCTCGTGCTCGAGACGCTTCAAGTCATCAATGACCTGATTGATTGCGGGACCATCAAGCACAAGACCAAGTTCATCGGCCTTGATATTGATTGTTGCTTTGCCAGCCATTTCGCTCACAACAAAGCGGGTGCCGTTACCAACCAAAGATGGGTCAACGTGTTCGTAAGCATCTTTGGCGCGAACGATTGCACTCACATGCAAACCAGCCTTGTGTGCAAATGCGCCAGTACCGACATACGGTGCTTGCGGATTCATGGGGCGATTCAAAACTTCGGCGACATGATTGCTGACTGCAGTCAACCGATCAAGGCGACCTTCTGGCAAGCACTGGTAACCAAGTTTCAATTGCAAGTTCGGGATGACAGTTGTGAGGTTGGTGTTGCCGGTGCGCTCACCCAAACCATTCAATGTTCCTTGCACATGACCAGCACCGCTCAATACTGCGGCCATCGAGTTTGCGACCGCACAACCAGTGTCGTCATGGCAGTGAATACCGATCGTGACATCGTTGCCGACATGGCTTTTCACTTTGGCCACAATCACCTGCACTTCATGAGGAAGGCTTCCACCATTGGTATCGCACAACACCAAGTGGCTCGCACCCTTCATCACTGCTGCTTCAAGTGCGCGCAGTGCAAATTCTTCGTTGCGCTTAAAGCCATCAAAGAAGTGCTCCATGTCAACAAGCACGCGACGACCGTTGCCCTTGAGGAACTCAACGGAGTCAGCGATCATGGCGATGCCTTCGTCGAGAGTTGTCTGTAATGCGTTGATGACGTGATAGTCCCAACTCTTGGCAACGATGCACACGGCACTGGTGTTGGCATCGATGAGGTGACGCAACGTAGCGTCGTCGTCAACCTTGCCCTTGGGGCGACGTGTTGAACCAAAAGCAACCAAGGTGCTGGTGGTGAACTTCAATTCGTTCACGGCACGAGCAAAGAACTCGATGTCTTTCGGGTTGGCACCAGGCCAGCCGCCTTCGATGTAATGCACGCCCAAGTAATCGAGCTGTTCGGCAATACGTAGCTTGTCTTCAACCGACGCCGAGACGCCCTCGACCTGCAGACCGTCGCGCAAGGTGGTGTCGAATACTTCGATCATTTTATTTTGCATGTTGCTCATGGGTTTTCTCTCTGTGGTTGAGGTTCATTCCGAGAAACAGAAAAGCCGCCCGGTGGGCGGCTGACTGCGCACGAGAACGAACCCGTGCGCTAGCGAATAATGATGATT
>WLMQ01000086.1 GCA_009700145.1 Actinomycetota bacterium | reverse complement strand
TGCGTTGTTGGCATTAACTCCAACCCAGTGGCCATTAAGCAAGTCGAAGTTGAAATCATTGATCGCGCTTGGGATGAAGGCTGGGTTATTCCGCAAATGCCCAGTGTGAAAACTGGCAAGCGGGTAGCAGTGATCGGATCTGGTCCGGCTGGCCTTGCAGTTGCTCAACAACTCACTCGTGCTGGGCATGAAGTCACCGTTCTAGAGCGCGCCGACCGCATCGGCGGCTTGCTTCGTTATGGCATTCCCGAATTCAAGATGGAGAAGCGCCACGTTGATCGGCGCGTTGAGCAAATGGAAGCAGAAGGTACCGAGTTCAGGACCAATGCAATCGTTGGTCAAAATATTGACATTGACGTATTGATGGCAACGTACGACTCGGTGGTTCTGGCGTGCGGCGCAACTGCATGGCGTGATCTTCCGGTGCCTGGTCGCGAGTTGACTGGCATTTACCAAGCTATGGAGTACTTGCCATTGGCTAACAAAGTGCAGCAGGGCGACATGGAAACTTCACCCATCAATGTTGCAGGCAAACATGTCATCATCATCGGTGGTGGCGATACTGGCGCCGACTGTTTGGGAACTTCGCATCGTCAAGGTGCTGCGTCGGTGACACAACTCGAAATCATGCCGCAACCTCCAATGAAGCGCGGTGGAGCAAACCCGTGGCCACAATTCGCCATGGTGTACAAAGTGACGTCGGCTCATGAAGAGGGTGGAGAGCGTTTGTATAGCGTGAACACCGAACGCTTCATTGATGATGGTTCGGGCAATGTGCGCGCCTTGTTGATCCACGAAGTTGAGATGAAAGACGGCAAGTTCGTCAAAGTTGAAGGCAGCGATCGCGAATTGCCCGCAGACTACGTCTTTTTGGCATTGGGCTTTGTGGGTCCTGAAAAGGGTTCATGGCTCGACAAGTTGGGTGTTGATCTCGATGAGCGGGGCAATGTTCAGCGCAACGATGTGTACATGTCAACTGTGCCAGGCGTTTTTGTCGCTGGCGATATGGGACGTGGACAAAGCCTCATTGTGTGGGCAATAGCCGAAGGACGAGCGTGTGCAGCAGGCGTTGATGCCTATTTGATGGGCGAAACCACCTTGCCAGCACCCATTTTGCCGTCGGCTCGTCCGCTCGTTTAATGCAACCTGCCGTGTTCAGAGCATCGGGGCGATCTAGATTGAAGGGCGTGTTACGACTTCGTACGACCCTGTTGTCTGCTGGCCTTGGAGCTGTTGCTCTGTTGAGTGCGTGCGGCAGCGATCCCGGCTCGTCGGTCACGACCTTGCGTCCACTCACTTCGACGAACTACGCCACGACACCACCCTCAGTTGTCACCACAGTTGATCCGGCGAATACTCTTCCGCCGGCGATCAGCTACACAATTGTTCCAAACGACTCGGTGTATGCGATCGCGAGCAAGTTTGGTGTTGCCCCTGACGAGCTGGCGGCATACAACAACTGGCCAGAAGGTGTGTTGCATCCGTTGGCAATTGGAGCAAATATTTTGATTCCGCCATCAGCAACGCAGACAACAACGTTGCCGGGTTTGCCGATTCCGACTGAAACAACAATGCCGGGCCCAGACCCGGGTCAAGGTAAGTACACCGTTGTTGAAGGAGACTGCTGTTTGTCGCGGATCGCTGACAAGTGGGGCGTTGAAGTTTCGGCGTTGATGGCGGCTAATGGCTGGGTCGATGCGTCAGTCGTGATTTTGCCGGGCGATGAAGTCAACATCCCTGCGCAAACCAAAACGCCCAAGGCCTAATCCTTGTGATTCTGGTGTGTTTTAGTTTGGCAATACCGAGTCAAATGACACCAGAATCACAATGAAAATGCGGTTCTAGTTGCCGATGTCGGGCCAGCGGCGCTTTTGACGGCGACGCAATCCAGCGGTTCCCATCTCACGACGTTCCGATAGAGCCCACTGACGGCGCCAGCCCGTGTATTCGGGGCCAGTGAGTTTGGTGTTTTCGTTTCGTGCGGATCGTTGGCGGGCAGTCCAAAAGTCGGTCAACGATTCATCGCCGAGTTCGGTCACTGCTGCTTCGATGCGGGTAGAGAAGCGGCGCGTGTTCTCGTCTTCAAGAGCGCGCATCGGAGCACCAAAAACAACTTTGGTTGTTCCAAACTTCGGTCGCTTCATTCCTTTGCCAAATAGCGCTCCAGTGCCGTCAATGAAGACCGGTACAACTGCGGCGCCGGTGCGACCTGACAAATAGGCAGCACCGCCTTTGAAGTCTTGACCCCAACCGTCGGGTGAGCGTCCGCCTTCGGGATAGATCATCAAGCTCCAGCCATCTTCGATGAGCTCTTTGATCATGTCTGACGATTTGCGTCCGGTGACTTCGCGATCAATCGGAATTGCGTTGAGAGCCAATGCCGCCATTGTTGCTTTCCAGCGCTTATCAAAGAAGTAATCAGCGGCAGCGGCAACAACCAACTTTGAACGCCACGGTTCGGGCACAGCGACCGCCATGACAGCAGTATCAAGATGCGAATGATGATTCGGGGTAAAGATCAACGGTGGCGGATCTTTTAGTTGCGCGAGGTCGTGCAAACGGTCGACGCCGTACACCTTGGGGCTGGCTAGACCTTTGATCGCGATACGAATTGGTCCGTTGACCAAACCTTTGCGCACAAACTTGGCAGGCGATTTTCGTGCCCACTTGGTGTCGTAGTCAGCACCAAGTGTTGGCTCGTCTTCTGGAACCTCAACACCTAAAGGAATCGTCGGGGGAAGATATGGAAAACCTTTGCGGTAGGTGCGCTTCGCAATGGGGTGGGTGATGCGTTCAACTAACTCGCCAATGCGCGCAGCTTTAGCGAGGTTGCTCGGTTTCCAGGGTGCGTCGTCGCGGGCCATTACAAAATCCGAATCACGAAACGTCGGCAACCATCAAGGGCGGCGAATGAAGGTGCGTAATTGTTGGGGCACGACCAACGACATCGCTGGCGATTTCTAAGGCATCGTCCATCGTTGAAGCCGGAACAAATCCGAGGCGACGCACAGTCTTTGGGTCGCCACCAACAACGATGATGCGACTGCAATGCTGCAACGCATGGCTGCCCCAGTACCACATGTAGAAGGGGTGAACCCCGTGATAGGCGTACGTTGTGCGATAGAGGTGCTTGTACCACTCGTCTTCGGCGTACTGCTTTTCCCATTTCTGTGACATCACATGCGGATCTGTTGTGTCGGCAAGAACTTGTTCGAAGAAGTCGATGTACGACGGATGATGAACCGGGTGGAAATCGGGTTGCATGGGGTGGGTCATGATGATGACTCCACCTTCACGAACAAGTGGCATGCCCTTATACATGTTGAAGTAGTAACCAAGGCCCATGCACATCACCAAGATGGGGTTCAAAATTGAGTGCACGTTGTACGGGCTGATGTAAGGGATACCCAACGTCAAAATGTCGGTCTGGCCCTTCACTTCAACGAGTTGTTGTTTGTACACGTGCTCGGTGGTGATGCGATGAACTGCTTCAACATCGCCAGCCTGCACGCTGGTCATCTGGTGCGGGGCTTCAATTGAATGGAAGATCTTGCGTGCCAAACGAGTTGGTGTGCGATTAAGCGCCTTAGTCGATGCCAAGAACGTCATGCGATCGGATGGCTTCCATTCCCATTCGCGCTTGGCCAAGAAACCAAAGGGTGACGGGAAAGTGTCGGTATTGAGAGTGGTCTCAATCTGGAAAACCTTGACGCCACTGTCAAGCAGAACTTTGCCCATGCGCCAGTTGCTCTTATGCAATTCGCTGCGATGTTGATCCATGAAACTGCGGGAATGAATCATGGTTTCAGGATTGTGGTGATGGCGCAGCGATTTGTATGACGACAAGCCTGTTGCGGTGCTCTTCCAGCCACCGTCCATGGCGACAAGGTTGATGTTGACGTACACAAGCAAATCGCTTTCGGCGGCGCGCTTGTTGATTTCTACGTCTTCGCCGTGAGGAGTGGTGCCGAGATACGACAAGTTCTCGGGATCTTCGGCATCGTGTTGATAGAGAGTTCCGCGAGGTGCAAAGGCGTCATACACGCGGTCGCCAACGGCGTGGCGCAACTCGGCTTCGGTCATGCGGCGGTGCAGTGCCAGCGCAGAAATGATGTGCACATCATCGACGCCAGCCTCGGCGGCCATATCAAGCACTGCTTCAATGACCCGTTGACGAATGTCGGGGCGCTGCATCTTCGGAAGCGGCAAGCTGACGTCGTCAAAGGCGATGGTGAGCTTCATACCTGGGAACAATTGCTCGGGCAACGGATCTTGCTCGATGGGGTTCAGCAATGCATGACGAATCGCGCCATCTACGTCTTCGATCGCGGGCAATGGTTCTGGCGCGTAGATCACGCGACTGCGACCAGCGGGCAACTTCTCGAGTGAGAAGTTTTCTCCACGCCAAAAAAGAATCGGGGGAGTCGACTTGTCAACTTCTAGTACAAATCCGGGACGGGGCATTAGTTTGTCTCCTTCTTGTTACGAGCGTCAGACGCCCGTAAGTCGAACACGATTTTGACTGCACCACGACGACCGGCACCGGCGGCATGGGCTAGGGCATTTTGATAATCGTCTAAGCGATACGTCGCTGAGACAAGTCGGTTGAGTTGGCAATCGGCAGCAGTTTCAATCGCGAGATCGAAGGTGTGGCGCTTGCTGCCATCGGGCATTGATTCAGTTCCATACGTGTATGCGCCAACAAGAGCAGTCTCGCGATGCCACAAACCAGTGAGATCAAGCGAAACAACTGCTGGCATACCAAGCAAAACAACACGACCGCGAGGACGAGTGAACTTGAGGCAATCCATGATGCTGTCTGATGAGCCAACTGCGTCAATGGTTGCATGACATCCGCCGGACAAATAGTCGCCAACAATGTGGCCACCCGATTCGCGTCGCACTGCCCGTGCCAGTTCGGCGGCCGGAACGACAATGTCGGCTCCGAGTGATCGTGCGAATGCCTGTTGATGCGGGTAGCGAGCACCAACGATGATGCGTACTTGCGGAACATAACGACGCAGCCCAGCGATCGCGCACAGTCCCATAGAACCGGCACCGAGTACGGCAACTATTGGAGTTTCTCCACGCTGAATTGCCGCTTGCACTGCGGGCCATGTTGCGAGCGCCGCATGAATTCCACCGGCTGCTGGTTCGACGAGCACTGCTTGTTCATCGGTCATGTTGTCGGGCACTTCGTGAAGTTGGCTGTCGTGGGCGATGAGTTCGGTTGCCCAACCGCCGCCCGTTGACGAACAAAATCCAGTTTGAATACCGGGTTCAAGATGTCCACCGACGAGATGTGCGTAGTCGTCGCCATCGCCAGGAGCTGCACCTTCGAAAGGCAACGGTAAACCGCGACACGCATGACCAAGAACTGGTTCAAGAACAACGCGACGACCATCATCGCAATCGGCAACGACTTCATGGCCCGGAACGAATGGGAAAGACACCCAGTCATCGAAGTATGTCGAAGCATGACCTTCAACTAATGAAAGATCGCTGCCACAAATGCCAGTGAGACGTGGCTGAATTCGATGCCAACCTTCGGCATTGGGCATTGTCGGTGCTGACTCGTTAACTAATGACAACGGACCAAACTTCGCGGCCCCAATTGTGCTCACCGGACTCATCAAACGAGCGACGGCAAACTTGGCGGTCTTGCGGGAGATCTTGAGTGCTTTCATATCGATGACCATCTCATTTGAACGACCGATACGAGTTACGTCCATTACGGACCGAGAAACGTTTTTGTTCACGCTCAGACATCATGGGTCCGAGTGGAAGCCGTGGGCGAGGTCCGCCTGGTGACTTCTCCCAATTTTCAACGAGCCACCCGCGCTTGCGGGCAATGGCTGCGAGTCGTGTTTCAGGATTCACGGCAACCGGGAAACCAACTGCCTCAAGCATGGGCAAGTCACTGCTCGAGTCGGCATAGGCAATTGACTCTTCAAGACGAAGTCCTTCGGCAGCGCAATAGTCAGCCAACACTTGGGCGCGAGTTTCGCCAGTAGGCGGAACCTTGGCGAGTTCACCCGAATACGTTCCGTCGGGGCGAATAGTCATTTCGGCGGCGACGATTTCGTCAAAGAGTGGCCGCAAACCTTCAACGGCAAAGCTCATGGCACCAGTAATCAAGATCGTGCGATGACCAAGAGCGCGGTGCTCGCGAACACGACGAAGGCCAGCGGGGAAACTCTTGGTCATGATGAGTTGGGCGAGTAACTCGCGTGAATCTTCTTCGATCTGTTCAACGGGAGCGTCTTCGTAACGGCGATAGAAGTAACGCAAGAAGTCAGATCGATCTTTGCGATCCATTGACAGCAAGTTCGGTGCTTCTTTCATCGTGCGCAAGACATAACGCACGCGCTCTGGCGAATTGAGTCGACGGGTTGCCAGCCACGAATAACTCTCAACGACATTGCTTGAGATAAGCGTGTTCTCGAGGTCGAAGGCGGCGACGTGACGCTTCGGATCGAGAATCTGCTTGCGCAGTCGATCGCTGCGGTCGAGTGTGCTTTTACCTGGTGTTGTCTTGACACGGCTGTGCAAGACAATTGACGGAAGGTGAATGGTCGAGATGTACGTGGGCCAATCGACGACGCGCGGATCGAGACAAAATGCTGATCGATCATTGGCATCAAGTCGATCGTTGATTGCTAAAAGATTGTCAACCGAATAGATGGCTTCACATTCGGTGTACAAGCCGTAGAGCTCGACGTATTCGAGAGCTCGCTCAATGTCGCCACGCTTATCTTCGAGTTTCGCCGACCAATCTGCCTGGTTTCCACGTAAGGGGAGGGCTTGCAAAACCTTTTCACTCTTGGTGATGATGCTCTTGGCGCGGGTGAGCTGCTTTTCAACTTTGCCACGACCCGGGAACTTCCAGTCGGCGACCACAATCGGTTGACCTTCAGAGTCATAGATGGGGTGTTCGGTAAACCAATCACGCACATTGTCAACAAGGGTTCGATACTTCAGCGGATTGGTTGATCCACTGGCAACTTGGGTGATGTGCGGTGCGTCTTCTGGACCTAGGGCTGCGACCGCAATGATTGCTGCAACGACAATGTCAACAGGAATAACGTCAACGGTTCCTTCGGGTACGCCGGGGAATTGATCAAGCAAGCCGCGGGCATACGAGATGATCACTGGTTCGGCCATACGGAAGCCACGAATCCAACCAGGTGACGGTTCGGCTAATGCAGATTCAATAATTGACGGACGAACAATGCTGACAGGAACAGCGCCTTTTGTTTCATGCAGTGCTTGTTCGCCTAAGGCCTTAGTGAATGCATACGCATCGGGCCAACCAACACTTGCGGCGCGTGAACGACCGGCTTCAACTAATTGATCTTTGACCCAACGTTCACGATTCTGTTCGGTCTTTTCAGCAAGTGCAGGTGCGCCAGCAGCGCCAAGTTCTGAACGTGCTTCAGCACGAAACTTTTTGAGCTGTTCAGGTGCACGACTCGCCGCTTCGGCATCTCCACGCAAACGACGTGCTGCAGTGACTTCAGTTTTCCAATTGAGACCAATATCAAATGGTCCAGCACTCACAAGTTGTTCGGGTGCCGTACCACGTCGGTTGCCAGCGACGTAACAAGTACTCACTGCGACCAGGTGGGGGAATGTTCCGTCAGCACGTTGTCCGATGCGATTAACCAATTCAGCGATGCGCATTGGTCCGAGTAAGTTGACTTCGACGGCGCTATCGAGTGGTGAGTCAAATGAAACACTTGCTGCAGAGTGGATGATGGTGTCGCATGAGGCAAACGTTTTTGCATCTTCATCTGACAGACCAAGTCCGTCAGTTCCAACGTCTCCAGCGACAACACTGACGCGACGTTGCATGGTTGC
>WLMQ01000085.1 GCA_009700145.1 Actinomycetota bacterium | reverse complement strand
GCATCAAGTGCGGCGATGAATTCATCAAGTCCTTCGCCTGTCGTTGCGCTTAAAGGAACAATTGGGGCATCTTGCAAGAAGGTTCCGGCAACATGGTCGGCGATATCCATGCTTGCAAGTTCGCGATCATCGGCATCACATAAATCAATTTTGGTGAGAGCAATGATTCCGTGCTTGACTCCCACGAGTTGCATGATGCGCAAATGTTCTTCGGTCTGTGGTTTCCATCCCTCGTGGCCATCAACCACCAAGATGCACGCATTGATTCCGCCAACGCCAGCCAACATGTTGCCGATGAATCGAGTGTGGCCCGGAACATCGATGAATGCGATGCTGTCGCCACTGGGCAACTGCATATGCGCAAAACCAAGGTCGATGGTGAGACCACGTTCTTGTTCTTCGATCCAGCGATCAGGATTGATGCCAGTAAGTCGGCGAATCAATGTTGACTTGCCATGATCGACATGGCCGGCAGTGGCAATGATGCGCATGTCAGTGAATTTTCTTGAGTGCCTCAATCAACACTGCATCATCGGTCGGGTCGACGGTTCGTAAATCGATCATGGTTGCTCGATCTTTGACCCGCGCAATGATGGGCGGCTGGTAGTTGCGCAGCGCCACCAGGTGATCAGCATCAATGATCAAGCCAACCGACTTGATGGTGATACCTGGTGCACTTCCAGCACCGGGCAAAGATTCACAATCAACAACTCGACCATGTGCGGTCTGTTGAACAATCGCGTCGGCGCGAGTACGCAGTTCGTCGACTGACGTTGATGCCATGCGCCAAAAGGGAATGTCTTTTTGTGCAGTTCTGGAGAGATACGCCAACAGTGTGTTGTGGAGCGACGCAAGAACTAAACCACCAGGTCGCAATGCACGAGCGAGAGGGTGGGCGGCACATGCTTGTACTAAATCGGCTCGGCCCACGATGAAACCCGATTGTGGTCCGCCCATCAATTTGTCGCCACTGAAAGTAACCAAGTCAGCGCCAGCAGCCAATGTTTGTTTGGCAGCAGGTTCGCCGTTGAGCCAAGACGGTGGTCCATCGTTGAGCCACGGACACGCGGCATCAAGCAGCCCCGAGCCAATGTCGGAAACAACCGTGACGCCGAGAGTTGCAAGTTGATCAACCGACGTCTCTTCAACGAAACCTTCAACGCGGTAGTTCGACGGATGAACCTTCAGAACGAGAGCGACGTCAGTTGTTTTGCGATCAATCGCTTTGCGGTAATCGGCAAGTCGTGTGCGATTCGTGGTGCCGACATCAAGTAGCCGTGCCCCAGATTGTTCCATGACTTCGGGAACACGAAACCCGCCACCAATCTCAACACTCTCGCCGCGGCTCACCGCAACATCGCGGTCGTGGGCGAGCGCGGCCAATACCAACATGACCGCTGCGGCATTATTGTTCACGACCATTGCCGATTCGGCGCCACATGCTCGCGCTACCAATTGTCCGATACCTGCTTGACGACTTCCACGTTGACCAGTGTTCAGGTCGAATTCAAGGTTTTGTGCGCGAGCAGTTTGAGTATGGGCGACAGGCGAGCGACCAAGGTTGGTGTGAGCAATCACGCCAGTGGCGTTAATGACCGGAACAAGTAAACATTGCGCGATGTCGTTGGCAATTTGTTCGGCCAACTGCGGGTCGCCCGCAGCAATTGCTTGCCGAGCGGCGTCAACCAACAGCGGATGTGGCAATCCGATGTGGGCGAGTGATCGCGCCAAAGAATCAACGCTGGGTGGCCGAGAAGTCATTGAGAGCGACGCTATCTCTTGTCGTCACTTGCTGACTAGGGTGAGTGCGTGATCTTGTTTTTGCTCTTTATCGTGGCCCCGGTTGCCGAGCTGTACACCATCATCCAAATGAGTGGGGCTATCGGCTTTTTCAACACCTTGGGCTTGATGATTGCGGTTGGCTTCATTGGCAGTTGGCTGGTCAAACGTGAAGGCTTGCGTGTGTGGCGTCGCTTTAACGAAGCGGTGGCTCAAGGCAAGGTTCCGACCAAAGAAATGATTGATGGGGTCCTCATTCTTGGCGCCGGCGCCCTTTTGCTGACACCTGGATTCTTGTCTGACGTTTTTGGCATCTTGATGCTCTTCCCAGTGACACGGGCCTTCTTCCGTTCGTACTTGATGCGTCGGGCGAAAAAAGGCACCGCGTTTTTTACTTCGGGCTTCGGCGGTCGTTCTTCGGCGAGATCTGGCGATTTCATCGACGCTGATGCTGAAGAACCTCGCGGCGAGTTGGACTAATCGTGTCTCAGAACACTGAATTTGATCCCGCAAGTGTTGCCATCAAACCCGCCGCAACTGTGATGTTGTTGCGCGAGACCAGCGAATTGGGTGTCGAAGTTTTCATGATGCGACGTACCACCAAAGCAGCATTTGCTGGGGGCATGTATGTCTTTCCTGGTGGAGCAGTCGACGCCGAAGATTCGTCGTATGAGATCGCGGCGATTCGCGAATGCTTTGAAGAAGCTGGCGTGTTGTTGGCGCGAATAACGACTGGCGCAACAGTTCGATTTGATGATCCGGTATCACACGATCGCTTTACGACCTACCGACATGCGGTTCATGCTGGCGAACGAAGTATGACCAGTGTGTTGAGCGCCGAAGATTTGGTTGCGCAAAGCGATGAGTTGTTGTGGGTCGCACATTGGGTGACGCCATTTGGTGAAGTGCGACGCTTCGATACACGATTCTTTGTCGTGGCGATGCCTGATGATCAAACCCCATTGCACGATGACAAAGAGACAGTTGACAGTTTGTGGGTGACACCACTCGATGCACTGAATCGTGCGCAAGTGGGCGAACTTTTGATGTTGCCGCCAACAATCGCCAACCTCGAATTTCTCGCGACGTACTCGTCGGTGGACGAAATCATTGAGGCTGCTCGCAAAATTGGGACTCCAACCAAATTGCTACCCAAAGTGAAGTGGCGCGATGACGGAAGAATCGAAGCATTACTCATGCCTGGTGATGTTGGCTATAACGACTTGCCCGATCGCTGAGAATCTCAGCTCACGTTTTCAAAAATCGGCGTCATCAATCTGCAGCAAAATTTTGCGGGCCTTATTGAGGGCTCGTTCGCGACGGTTGCGCACACTTCGGGGTTGGATATTCAAATGTGGAGCAATTTCAACTGAATTGATGTCGTGGCAGACCGCCCGCAAAATTTGTAAGTCGTGTTCGGTGAGACCTTGTTTTTCAAATTCAGAAAACATGAGATCAAGCGATGCGCTCGTGCCAACTGGATCAGTTTCAGTTTCGCCGAGGCGAAAGCGTTCAAATTCGATACCGAGCAATCCTGCGGGAGCGAAATGAAGTTCGGCACGATTGCGCTTCAGACGAGGCTCGCGGACAAAAGCCTGATATTCAATATCCATCAACAGATTGGCGGCAACACGACGAGGACGGCGGTCAATGGGGTACCGGCGGATGACAAGCCACGCTGCCGATGCGATGAGATCAAATGCGGCGGGCAATCCTCCGGCAGTGACGTGAGCTCGACGCATTGCCATCGCAATCAAACCAGGCATGATGCGCTGAAAAACCATGCGGGTTGCTAGGTCGTCGTTCTTGGCGCACTCGACAAGTTGGGCTAAGTATTCGTCAAAATGGTCGGCATTTGATAAGTCATCGAGTCCGCATCGAAGGAGGATTTCTTGTAAGTGGGTGACAGGTTCGCCAGGTAAACCCAATCCATTGGCACGGCGGATGTTGTGGGGTTGACGAGCCATACGTCGCCATTCGGTAATGAGGCGAGTTGCCATGGTGATGCGGCCGTGTGAAGTTGAGTTGGTTGGTGTCATGACGCCACTAGGCGTGATGGACCTCACCGCAAGTCACATAGAGACAACCGTTGTCGTGGTTGGTGAGACCTGCGGTGAGTCCACTTCGGCATCACATGGGTATGACTTCGTACGAACTAGTTGTAATGAGCGGGCCCGATAGTGGGGCGGTACTACCAATGCACAGTGGGCGACAAACCATCGGTCGTTCAAAGGTGGCTGGACTCACCATTGATGATCCGTCGATTGAGCCTCACCACGGACTTCTTGAATGGGAACCCCCACTTCTCAGTGGTCAGGCACTTGGTGGCGTGGTTCGTGTTGAGAATGCAGGGAACGATGCCACTGTCTTATTAGGTGAATCACTGTGTGGGGTTCGTGAAAAGTACGACAGACAGCCACGTTTGCCAGAAATGTTTCATCGAGCATTACAAGAGCGTCAAGAAACTCTCTTGGCACCGAAACTTGGCGAACCTGCTTCTGAACCGCAAAAACCATTGTCGCCGCCAGTTGTACCTATCGCCAGCGGTGTTGTACTGGGCCTGACAATGGCTCTGGTGACCCGACAATTACTTTTCGGTCTCTTTGCTATCACCACGGGGGTCATTACATTTTTGACTTGGGTCATCAGCCGACTCATCTATCGGCGTTCTATGGCGCGTTGGCAACAACACTGCATTGAAGTCAATGACCAATTTCATCAAGCGAATATCGAGTTCACTCACCGAATTGTTCACCAACGGCGTCAGCGCTATCGCTCAATAGGGGAACTACGCCGCAGCGCCGAAGAAGGAGATTCAAAATTGTGGGCGCACCGCAACATTGACGAAGTGTGTCTCGGTTATGAAACGCGAGAAGTGACGGTAAAGGGTGATGCGGTACCTATCGTCGTTTCGCAGCACCCACGAACCGTGAAGATTGCGTCAGGACAAGTTATTGGGGTGTACGGAGTGCGAGCACGTCAGTGTGTGACAGCTTTGTTGACTCGACTTGCGGTTGAGGCCGGACCAGCCGATTGGCAACTCATTTTTGTAGGCGAAGCGGTTGAAGAATGGAATTGCTTCAAACAATTTCCCCATATTCGGGCGACACCTCTCGATCGGTTTGATCTTGAGAGTCCAAATGAAAATAGGCATCGGGTGTTGTTGGTCAATCAAAAAGAACTAGTTGCACAGCGCACATCAATCGCTCGTCGAATTCTGCAACGTGACAATGTCTCGATGGTTGTTCTCGGTCGGGAACTGAGTGATCTTCCGGCAATCTGCACCAACACGGTTTCTACTGATGAATGTGGGATTGATGGAATGTCACAAAGCACAGCACGTGAATTTGCTCACGCTTTGCAACAGTGGGTTGATCCAGATCATGAAGCAGGCCTGATTTCAAAAAGGGTCAGCTTCTCGAAATACTTTTCTGATTCTGCAACGCAATCTCTGGCAATCGCGTCGACATGGCAAAAGCAGGACCAATCAAGTCTGAACGCACTCGTTGGTGAATCAGCCGATGGTCCAATAGCAATCGACTTCATCAATGACGGTCCGCATGCGGTAGTCGTTGGCACAACTGGTTCGGGGAAAAGCGAATTTCTGAGATCAATGGTCGTGACCATTGCGTTGCAGCATTCGCCAGCAGATGTCAATTTCATATTGATCGATTACAAGGGTGGGGCAGCGTTCGATTCGTGTGCCGAACTTCCTCATGTTGTCGGAGTGATTACCGACCTTGACGAGGGTTTGGCCGCAAGAGTTCTCGTGAGCCTTGAGGCCGAGTTGCGTTATCGCGAGCAACGACTTCGCGAGGACACTTCAACTCATCTGCCCCGTTTGATGGTTGTCGTCGATGAACTGGCAGCACTCAAAGACGACGTACCGAATTTCATTGGGTCGTTGGTGAGCATTGCTCAGCGCGGTCGAAGTTTGGGCATTCATCTTGTGGTGGCAACACAGCGACCTGGTTCGGCTCTTTCGGCTGATGTGCTAGCCAACGCAAATATTCGATTGGCTTTGCGGGTGCAATCGGCACATGATGCGCAAGAGATTGTTGGTTCCGCGGTGGCGGCGGGTTTTTCGCGAGACACTCCGGGTCGAATCGCACTGCGACTTGGCTCGGAAGAGCTGTACATATTCCAATCGGTACACCTTGATGTAGACGTGCAGTCCCTGGTTAATGCGGCAGTAGAGGCTTGCACACTTCTAGGTATTGCAAGTCCGCGTCGACCGTGGCTTGATGCACTGCCAACTCAACTATTTGAGAATTTAGTTGATGACCAAGACAGGAGCACCGAAATCGTGGTCGGGGTGATTGATGATCCAATGAATCAGCTTCAAGTTCCATTGCTCTGGGAAATATCACAGCACGCATTCATTGTTGGTTCGGCAAAATCGGGCAAGTCTTCAGCGTTGGCAACGATGCGCAATAAGTCAGTCGCTCGCGGACATCAAGTCTTTTCTATTAGTTGTTCAGGTGGCAGTTCATCGGCAACACATCAGGTTGACGTGAGCGATCGCGAATTATTGCGACGCCTCTTGCAACTGATGATCAAACGAATTGACGGTCCACCAATCTTGGATGCAGATGAACGATGGATACTTTTCATCGATGACATTGATATTTGGCGCAACTATTTCATTGATGATCGAATCGGTCTCGACAATTGGACGATGTTTGAACGTATCTTTTTGGAAGGCCCAAGCAGAAATATTGTTTGCGTCATTTCTGGAGTTCAACCGACGGCGATTCCGGCGATGTTAAGTAGTCGGCTGAAACAGCAGTGGATTTTAACTTCGCCACCAGGTCGATGCACAGTTGATTGTGATGGGCGAGAGTTGTTCGCACAGTTGTTGATGCCAGTGAAGGTCAGCGATTCTGCGCTAGAAACCGAAAGTAAACGAATTGATTTGCGCCACTTGCCGCGTCTGATTGCTATTGATTCATTGACACGGGTCTCATCGTGGGCGGTCGCGGCAGAAGACCTCACTGAAATTCCTCTTCCATTGGCTGGCAGCGTTTGTGTTTTCGGCGTCCGCGATTCGGGACGTTCAATGACCATCGACGCCATGAGACAAGCCTGGGGAAAGCTTCATTCACCAGGCTGCGTGTTTGATTTACGAAATCAGGCAGAAGCCAATGTTTGCGATGGTCTTGACGATGAACAACCGACATTGGTTCTTGCCGATGAATCCACAGCGGATCCGTCGATCAGGGAATTTCTGGATCAAGCAGCGCAGGGTCGGTGCAATGTCTTGATCATCGCGAGTTCATCACCGAATTTCGCTCGGGCCCATCCCGAGCATTGGATCAACACGATGCGTCGAACCCGCACAGGTTTATTGCTTGGACGAGCAGCACTTGAGGATGCCGATCTGTTCGGCGTGTATACACCGCAGCAACATGTGTACGGCGAAGCAAATGGGCGTGGACTGTGGGTCGTTGACGGATGCCCAGTAGGCATCGTTCAATCAGCGAGCGCGAAGTTCGAGGCGGTCGCGTAACAAGATTTTGTAACGACGCTCGTGCTGTTCGATCCAGCCCAAGCGAATGAAACTGCTGATCGCTTTGTTGACACGTTCGCGTGATGCGCCAACCATGCCAGCGAGTTCTTCTTGGGTGACTGGAAGAACAAATTCATCGGCGCCTGCCGCGAGTTCGAGCAAACGCTTTGCGGTGCGACCAGTGACGTCGAGGAAAACTGAATCGGCAAGTGCGCCGTCCATCACTCGAAGTCGTTCGGCGAGCATGCGTACGACGCCACGAAGAACCTTGGGGTTGTTGTCGAGCAAGTCGCCTACGGGATCGTAGGGAATCTCCAGAACTTCACTCGGCTCAATGGCACGGGCCATCGCTGAACGGGGACCGCCGTCAAGAAGTCCCATTTCGCCGAAGAGGTCTCCGGCTTCCATGAGGGCCACCATGCTCTCGCGCTTGTCGAGTTCGCTCGCAATTGCGATGGCGACGCGACCGCTGATCACGATGTACATCGATTCGGCTTCTTCGCCTGCTTCAAACAAATGGTCGCCACGGGAAAGTATGCGTTTGCGGCCAGTAGCGGCGATCGCAGCGACCTGGTCGGTCGGTGCGTCACCAAAAAAGTCAGTGCGGAGGAGGACGTCTTCGTAAGCCATCAGGACTATACGGTACTACCCTCAACCCTT
>WLMQ01000084.1 GCA_009700145.1 Actinomycetota bacterium | reverse complement strand
AGCATTCGTTGGGACGCCTCCGAGTACACCGCGACCGCCGGTGACATCAACGTGTTCGTTGCTAACGATGACAACGCCAAACACATTTTGGTGATTCGAGAAGGCGACACAGTTGTTGGTGACCTAGAACTGAACGTTGCCAAGAAGGGCGACTCTGCTGAAGGCACTATCAACCTTCTACCCGGCTCGTATTTCGTGTACTGCATCGTTCCTGGACACAGCAACATGAAGAGCACACTTACCGTCTCGTAACCATCTTTCTGAAAACAAAAAAGGGCCGCCCCATTGGGGCGGCCCTTTTTGATTCAGTACTTGTTACTTAGGCCTTGAGCAAAATCTCCGACAAGACGTACAGCACTACGAACAACACGCCACCAGTAATCATCGCGTTCTTGTGGCTTTCGTACGGCCACAACAACTTGTTCGTTGCAGCAGTTCCGCCCAATTTGCCCAGGCAATTGACTTCAAGAATCGCAGCAATTACTGCACAGATAATAACGAAAGTCCACGCTTTTCCTGCATCAACTCCGTCGAAAGCTCCGTTATATAAGTGAGCAGCACCAATCATGAACCACAACATTGAGAACGAGAAGATGAAGTTCTGACGGCTCGCCAACAATGCACGACGACCAGCAGCCGGCGCACCCGCATCAGCTTCACCACCGCCTAACACATTGGCAGCATTGGCGAGAACAACCTTCTGGTTCTTCCAAATGACCATCCAAACATTGGCGGCCATCGTGATTCCGAGAATCATGCCGACAAAGATCACTGCGTCATGGGCAACCGTGTCAGCCGACGAAGCCGACATGAAGTCCTTCATGTAATCCTTAGTTGCTCCGATGATGAACAATCCGAGAACAAGAGTGACAATCGACGACCAGCGGAACCACCACAAAGCGCGACGAGCAAGCTTGTCAATCGAAATGTTTCGGGCTTTACCTTCATCGCCATAAGCCGCGAACGATGGCACCTGCACCACATTGAAGTAGTACAAAAGACCAATCCAAGTCACACCAGCCAGGACGTGCAGCGCACGCAGTAATACGGGAAGCCCTGTATCGGTATTAAAAATTTCCATGATGAATTCCTCCAAATAGACCTGCGTCGCTCGATGGCAACGACCCATCAGCACGGACAGGCTTTATCAAAGTAGCAAACAACCTGACTTATGTGAGTGATGTCAGCAGGTACCGAGGCACTTTTGCCGACTAGCCTTGCGCCCTGGAGGTCATTTATCCATGGCTCATGAGTTCATCTACACCTGTTACAAACTGGCCCGGCACTACCCGCCCGACCGCACAGTTCTGGAAAACATTTCATTGTCGTTCTATCCGGGCGCCAAGATTGGCGTCATCGGCTCGAACGGCTCGGGCAAATCAAGTCTTTTGCGCATCATGGCGGGTCTCGACGACGGTTTTTCGGGCGACGCCCGCCTGACTCCTGGCTTCAGCGTGGGCTATTTGGCCCAAGAACCCCAGCTTGACCCCGACAAAGACGTCCTCGGCAACGTCATGGACGGCGTTGCTCCGGTCCAGGCACTGCTTGACCGTTACAACGAGGTCATGGCGATGTGGGGCGACCCCGATGCCGACTACGAAAAGGTCGGATCCTTACAGGCCGACCTCGAAGACAAGATTGCTGCTGCTGATGCTTGGAGCCTCGACCGCAACGTTGAAATCGCTATGGATGCTTTGCGCTGTCCCCCAAATGATTCTGATGTCACCACATTGTCGGGTGGTGAACGGCGCCGCGTTGCCTTGTGCCGCTTGTTGCTGAGTCGCCCCGACCTATTGCTGCTCGGCGAACCCACCAACCACCTCGACGCCGAAAGCGTTGATTGGCTTGAACGCTTCCTCAAGGAATACCCGGGCACTGTTGTTGCGATCACCCACGACCGGTACTTCTTGGACAACGTCGCAAAATGGATTCTTGAACTCGATCGCGGCCGCGGCTTTCCGTTTGAAGGCAACTACACCAGTTGGCTTGAGCAGAAACAAGAACGCATTGCTCGTGAAGAAAAGGGCAACGAAAACCGTCGCCGAACTCTTGAGCGTGAACTCGAATGGGTGCGCATGTCCCCTAAGGCTCGTCAGGCCAAAGGCAAGGCCCGTTTGTCGGCTTACGAGAAATTGCACGCCGAAGCAGAAGTTGCCGATCGTGGTCCGAGCAAGCTTGAAATCATGATTCCGGCTGGTGGACGCCTTGGCGACACCGTCATCGAAGTCAAAGGTCTAACCAAAGGTTTTGGTGACCGAATGTTGATTGAAGATCTGACGTTCTCGTTGCCACCGGCCGGCATTGTTGGCATCATCGGACCAAACGGCGCAGGTAAGACGACACTGTTCCGGATGTTGACCGGTCAAGAAGCTCCTGGCGCTGGCGAAATTACAGTCGGACACACCGTGCAGTTGGCATATGTCGACCAAAGCCGTGACTCACTTGATGACAACGCCACGGTGTACGAAGAAATCACCGGCAACATCGAGCATATGAAAGTTGGCAACCGCGAAATTAATGGTCGCGCTTACGTCGCGTCATTCAACTTCAAGGGAAGCGATCAACAAAAGAAAGTCGGCGATCTTTCAGGTGGAGAACGCAACCGCGTGCACTTAGCCAAGTTGTTAAAGACCGGCGGCAACGTTTTGCTACTTGACGAACCGACCAACGACCTTGACGTTGATACCTTGCGTGCGCTTGAAGATTCACTCGAAGCGTTCCCCGGTTGTGCTGTGGTGATTAGCCACGATCGATGGTTCCTCGACCGCATCGCTACCCACGTCTTGGCATTCGAAGGTGACAGTCAAGTGCGTTGGTTTGAAGGCAACTTCAGCGAATACGAATCTTGGCGCAAAAAGGAAATCGGCTCTGCCGCCGATCAACCACACCGCATCAAGTACAAGCCTTTGGCGCGTTGATGAATACCAGCCCAGCAACACGTGCTATTCGTATTGCGTGCGCAGTGATCTTTGTGATGTGTATCGCTGGGCTAATCATCTCGTCCATCGCTGGCAACAACGAAGGTTGGGTCTTAAGCATCGGTATGTGCGGAGCGCTCGCAGCAGTCATCTTGATTGTTGTATCGCTCGTCACCGCCACAAAACGCGTTCCTGAATTTTCTGATGTTCGAGCTGAGGCCATCGAGCAGCGCATCGCTCAACTTGTTGCAGCCGGAGTTGACGAAAATGAAATCCGAGAGCTCGTTCGTTCATCGATTCAGTTGGGTCAAGGACTGTGAGCGAAACTGACCAACAACTTGCCTCACGAGTCGCCACCGAAGCCGGGGTCATGCTGGTCAATCTTCGCGATGAATTAGTTGCTGAAGGTATTCACTACTGGGATCTCAAAGACGAAGGCGATGTAGCTGGCCATCGCTACATCATGAGCGCGTTGACAGTCGCTCGTCCCGATGACGTGATCTTGTCTGAAGAAGCTGCTGATAATCGCAAACGACTCAGTGCCGAACGCGTGTGGATCATTGACCCCATTGATGGGACGAACGAGTTTGCCGAGCACCCTCGTCATGATTGGGCCATTCATATCGCTCTCTGGGAATCTGGTGAACTCACTGCAGCTTCGGTCGCTCTGCCGACACTGGGAATCACTTTTGATGCCAGTCCCGCCGCAGTCGTCCCGCCGTCAACGCGAGAAAAGCCGCTCCTCGTCACTTCACGTTCACGTAATCCATATTGTGCTGTCATGGTCGCCAATGCCCTGGGCTGCGATGTTGCCCGACTTGGTTCGGCTGGCGCCAAAGCAATGGCAATCGTGATGGGCGAAGCCGATATTTATGTTCACGATGGTGGCATGTACCAGTGGGATTCAGCCGCTCCGGCCGCAGTCGCCAAAGCTGCTGGGCTTCATGTCAGTCGAATTGATGGTTCTGAGTTGAAATACAACCAAGAATCACTGTGGCTGCCCGATTTCTTGGTATGCCGCATCGAACTCGCCGAACCCGCGCTGAAGGCACTCAACCCCTAGAAAAGGTACGCTGTGTCCGTGAAACGTTTTCCGGGTATCGCAATCGCTGGCCTCGCGTCAATCGCGGCTGGCGCCATTCATGGCGGCGCAATTGGCTTACATGCCGAGCATCCACAACTCGCTCGAATCTTTATTGTGATGACCTTGTTGCAGTTGGCATGGGGTCTCACAATTTTGCTGCGACCTCAACACTGGTTGTTGCCACTCGGTGTTTTGATTAATGGCGCGGCAGTCGGCGGTTGGGCGATCACTCGTATTGCAGGCATCTCTTGGATTGACGGACTTGAGGTTCGCGAAAGCCCCCAGATCGCCGACAGTCTGTGTGCCGGTCTGGGCATTGTTGCCGCGACTATCGCACTCGCTGCATTACTCATTGGCGAACGCGAACTTCCTCACGTGCGACTCGCGTTTCCTTCATTCGCGGTACTTCTACTTACTTTGCCCGCCATGTGGAACGGAGCAACTCACGTACATAACCATGGAGTCACTGTTGATGCGAGCGGAAACGTGATCAACGAGGCACTTCCGCATGATCACTCAGCAACTGGCGCGTCGGTTGCGCAGGCGTCAACTGGTACCCCGTCAACAGATTCTGCAGTCATCACCACCGACTGGCCGCGGCCTTACGATCCAGCCGCTGGCATTGACATCAGCGGTGTCCCGGGAGTTTCAATTGATCAAGAACTTCGTGCCCGCGACTTGATTGAAGCATCCCAAAAAATGTTGCCCGAGTGGGCCGATACGAAAACCGCCATTGCTGGTGGCTGGAATTCAATCGGTGACGCATCAACGGGCTTTGAGCATTACATCAATCGTGCATTGATCGAAGACGACAAATTCTTAGATCCGGCCGCGCCCGAATCGCTGGTATATCAAGTTGACGGCGATAAGCGCACACTCGTATCAGCAATGTTCATTGCCAAGACCGGAGTCGCCATCGATGATCCGACGTTGATTGATTTCGCTGGCAATTTAATGCAGTGGCACATCCACGACAATCTGTGTTGGAAACTCAAAAATGGCATCGCCGTTATCGGCGGCATTACCGATGCCGCCGGAAATTGCCCCGCCGGTACTGTTCGCGCTGGTGCAGGAAATGCCATGGTGCACGTTTGGATTGCCCCCCATCCATGCGGACCGTTCGCGGCACTTGAGGGCAATGGTGCCGGTCGCGCCAATGTCAGCGACGCTGAACGTGTTGATATGTGCAACGTGCCTCATGATCATTCAGGAAGCACAACATCAACCAACACCACTGCGTCAACGAGTCCGCCAACTACCGCGGCTCCCACATACAACGACACTGGAGCCACGCGTATCTCCCTCGCTGGATTTGATGGGGTAACTGCTGAGCAGCAAGCCCGTGCCGAAGAATTGATTTACCAAACTCGTACGATCCTGCCGAAGTTTGCGACTCCTGAAATTGCTCTTGAATACGGGTTTACCTCGATCCAAGATGCAAGCACCGGCGTTGAGCATTACATCAATTGGTCGTGGATCAATGACGAACATGAACTTGATCCCGACTATCCCGAGAGTTTGGTCTTTGCCGTTGGTCAAGGCGGCACCCGCACACTTGCTTCAGCCATGTACATGGTTGGCGATGACTACACCCTTGAAACTGTCCCCGATGTTGGCGGATCACTCACTCAGTGGCATATCCATAACAACTTGTGTTTCAGCCAAGACCCAACAGTCTCCGGCTCGACTCGAGTAGTCGGTGTGACCTCAGAGGACGGACCTTGTTCTTTCGGTATCAAACTGAAGGCCAACCCCATGTTGCATGTGTGGCTCACACCGCAAGCATGCGGCCCGTTCGCCGCACTTGAAGGAATTGGTGCAGGGCAAATTAAGACTGGCGAAGAGCGTCTATGCGATCATGTGCACTCGCATGGCTAATACTTCGTTGAACGACAAACACCCAAGCGAATCCCAAAGCACATACGCCAAGCACAACAACGGGCATTGAGGTTGATCCGACGGTGTCAATCAAAGATCCGATTGACACAGGGACAATCAATCCCCCGATAGCTGCCGCCCCAACGATCCATGCGGTGGCTTGAGCTGAGAGCGAGAGTTTTTCATCAACCATTGCGATCATGGTCGGATATTGCGGTCCTGAAGCGAAACCAAATAGTCCGGCGCCTATCCAAATTGAAAGTGCGTTGGTGTCCCCCGAAATCATGATCATGAGACCTACTAATGAGAAGCCACAAGCCCATCCAACGATTGTGAGTGGCCTAAAAATCTTGCTCAATGGAATGGCCACTAACCGTGCCAATGCAAATGATGCCCAAAAAACTGCGGTCACAAATGCCGGGTTCGAACCACCGAGTCCTTGATCTTCGGCGTAGGTATGGATCCATCCTGAAAAACCAACTTCGCCACCAACATAGAGCAAGAAGAAAACCGCAACTTGCACAACGACTTTGGTTGGCAGCTCGGGTCGGTGCAGATCAGGAGCATGTTCAGGTTCAAAAGGTGATTCACGCCGCCCGAGAATTGCCACAGATATCACTGCGAAAAAGCCCACCACAATTGAAACTGGCCATAAATGATCGGTGAATGAAATCGCCCGATCAACGATGAGTGGAGCAAGCAACGCTCCAACTCCGAAGAGTAAATGCATTGCGTTGAGCGCTGGACCAGATTTTCCTGCACGCGCCCAAACCACCATAATGTTCATCGATGCATCGGTCATTCCAGTTGCCGATCCGATCAAGACGGCACCAAAAGCTGCGTATAGATACGTTGAAGCAAGAGCAATGAACAGCACGCCTACCGAAAAAGCGACAACGCCGATACGCAGCACAACATGACCTCCCCATCGGGTCACCCAACGACCGCCAATGATCGCACCGAAAAAATTGCTGGCCGCAATGACCGCGAACAAAATTCCGACAATACCTGCGCTGACCCCCAGATGATCTTCAAGGTACGAAACAGATGGCCCAAGCAACGACAGGGCAATGCCCATCACAAAAGCCACGTAGAAGTATGGGAAAACTGGTTTCAGGGCATACTCACGATGGTGACGGTGCCACTTGCTCCATCAACGGTGATCATTGCTCCATCAGGAATTCGCACAGTTGCATCGGTAACGCTGACTACACATGGAATACCTAATTCACGACTCACGATGATCGCGTGACTCACAACAGCACCAACGTTTACGACGACAGCGCCAGCAGCAACAAATAGAGGTGTCCATGCTGGGTCGGTGAATGGCGCAACCAAAACTTCGCCAGGTTCTAACGCCATCGGATCAGCAGCGTCAAGAATAATTCGCGCCTTACCCGTGTACGTTCCGGGCGCGCCAGACATTCCGGTCAACACTTCGCCAGTTGTAACGGCAACCGCAGTCGATTCACCTTTGTGCGCCCATTGATTCAACGGCGGCACAACTCCATTCACAATGAACGGAGGCTCAAGCAAAAAGAGATCGAGGTATTGACGTTCACGTTGTGCCAATCGAGCCCTAAATTCATCAGGCTGAGCGACAAAGGCATCAAGTTCGTCAGCCAGCAACATACAGATCTGTGACGTGCTGTAACCCGTACGTGCGGCCAAAGCAAAAGCGGCCATACGAATTTCATGCACAACTTTGATGATGTTGGTCTTGGCACGTTCACGGCCCGCCAGATACAGGTGCGCCGATTTCAAAGCCATTTCAAACTGCGCCAATGTTTCTGGGTCAGTAGCCAATGCTTCACGCACTCGCTTTTCAGCGGCTCGGCGAAGCTCGACATTCTTCTCATTACGAATGACCGGGCTTTCACTGTTAGCGGCTCCGCGCATCGTGTCAACGAGTGAAGTCACCAAAGTTGGCTTGGTCTCCCATGTATCTGAACGAATATCCCATTCATTAGGCCCACGACTTCCGAATTCACGGATGAACGCTGCGAATTTTTCGGCATATTCACTCGAATCTTTCGACAAGCGCGAAAGTTCCCACATCACTCGACTCGGCGCCGCAGAGTCGACATCACCAATGGCAGTAATCAATGTCAGCGCCAACGATGGATCGCCTAAGGCTGCCGCAATCGCACCAAGTGCTCCTGGCCCAATTGAGGTCCCTGCTGTCATATCGAGGTGATGTTGAAAGTCGCGTCGCAAAGTTGCGGTGAATGAACGCAGGCGATGAACGAGTGAAACTTCATCAAGGTTCGCCAAGTCAGGACGTGATGCTCGGGCTTCATTTGAAATTGCTTGATCTTCAAGTAACTCCGGAAGGGCTTGTGCCGTCATGACGCGACCCATCCATTCACCCAAGCGCGCCGTATTCTCGGCATT
>WLMQ01000083.1 GCA_009700145.1 Actinomycetota bacterium | reverse complement strand
GCATCGGTCATGAAAACTTCGTTAAACGACGAGTGATAGTTCATCTGTTTGATTGGCCGTACTTCAACACCTGGCTGACGCATTGGCAAAACGAAATAGGTGATTCCGTGATGCTTCGAACCATCTCGATTCGTACGGGCCAACAACATTCCGTAATCGGCATGATGGGCGCTGGTATTCCATACCTTCTGCCCATTGATGACCCACTCATCGCCATCGAGTACTGCCGAAGACGAGAGGCTTGCCAAATCTGATCCGGCACCCGGTTCGCTAAAGAGTTGGCACCAAGTTTTTTCACCGGTCAATGTTTGACGCAAGATAAGTCTTTTCAATTCGTCTGAACCATGTTCAACAATGGTGGGTGCCGCTAATGACATCCCACTGCCAAGCGGATTGCCAACTGCACCGATGAGTCGCAGTTCATCAGCAACTATTTGGTCGGCCCAAGCAGGCAAGTCACGTCCGAACCACTCGTGTGACCACGATGGAACTGCCCAGCCTGCGTCAACAAGGCGTTCGCGCCAAACCTGCAGCGATAGTTGCGGGTCCCAATTGGCCCGTAACCAATCCCGAACTTCTTGTTGAACGGTTTCGCGAGTGACTGCGTTCATTGTGAAACCTCGTCGGGGTCGGCAAGTTTGCAGGCGCGAATCCAGATATCGGTCAAGGTTTGTTCGGCGGCATCGTCGTCGTAGGTGTCGCCTCCGACATGCAGCCATTGGGCAAAGCTAGACAACATTGAAACCAGTGCTGCTGCTGTGAGTGATGCATCAAGATCGGGGTCGGCCCAACCTTTGCTTTGCCAACGACGTATCGATGCTGCAACACGGGCGATGTGTTGTTGGCGTGATTGCAGTCTTTGCTTTTTGATTTCTTCATCGTGTGCTGATGCTTCGTCAACTAAGCGATACAGATCGGCATTGCGTCGCACCACAGCAAGATAATTGCGATTAGAAATACGCAGGTTCTCGATGGGGTTGCCCGAACGTTTGCGTTCAAAGGCAACAACATCACTGGCAACTTCACGATCAATTGTTGCTGCCAGGTGCCGGAACACATCAATCTTTGATTCGAAGTACGTATAGAAACTTCCGCGGGCCACATCAGCCTTGGTGACGATGTGTTCGATCGTGGTGTTGGTGTACCCGTAACGATCAAACTCGGCTCGTGCAGCCTCAAGTATGATGTGGCGGGTACGAGTTGCTTTACTGGTCGGTGAGCTTTCAACCGAGGCTCGGCGCACTGCTGCCACTCCACTTGGTGTGAAACCACCGCGAGTTGTTGAACTTTCGCTCATACATGCACCATCATGAATCAACCATTGATACTGAAGCACGGCGAAAGAGGTCGGCTTGAATTTCCATTGCTCGTAAGTAGCCATCAAGTGTGCGTTGACGGGGCTCTGGAACAAAGTGCGTCACACCAATCTCGCGATAGTGATCAATCTCGGCCAAGATCAGATCGTTGTCGTCTTCGAGTGCATCCCAGCGGGTACGCATTGAAATCGGAAACGATTGTTCGGGTCGACCCGCACGCAGTTTTTTGACTCGACGCTCGGTTTGTTCGGGACTCAAGAATGCCCCATGCCAGCCATCGCCAACGTCAACGGCACGACGTAATGCAATGTCGGCGTGTCCGCCAATCCACAGCGGCACATGACGCAACGGCTGTGGTTTGGTGCGCATTGATACGAAGTGGGCATCGTGAACGGGGAAGTCGGCGGTGATGTGGTCGTCCGTCCAGACTCTTCGCAAGATTTGAATTGCTTCATCGGTGCGAGGTCCGCGTTCGGCAAAGGGAACACCGAGCGCATTGAATTCGGCTTCGAGCCAACCTGCCGCGATTCCGAGAATCACGCGACCGCCGCTCATATGGTCGAGCGATGCAACCATTTTTGCCACCGCCAACGGATTACGTATCGGCAGAACCAACACAGTCGTACCGAGCCCGACGCGCTTGGTGTACGCGGCGGCCCAGGTCATGGCGATGAATGGCTCGAAGATGTAGGCCGATGGGGGATAGTCGGCACCGGTAGGGACGGCGAGGTGGTCGCTCACCCAGACGTCGGCGTAACCCAAATCTTCGGCCAACACGGCGGCACGTTGAATGGCATCTCCCGAAGACGCTGGGCCTGCTTGAGGTAAATGAATGCCCGCAGTTGCTGGGTGAATTTCGGCCATGTCCTTACCGTAGCCGTTTTCGACATCAATGTCGAAACTGTGGCTAAAACGCACTATGGTGAATCTTGTGATCGAACGACATCTCGAAATTCAGACGGCCGAAGGTTCAATGACGACGTACGTTGTGCACCCTGAAGGACCTGGTCCGTTTCCGGTTGTCTTGTTTTTGATGGATGCGCCTGGCAAGCGTCCGTTACTTCATTCAATGGCACAACGAATCGCCGACAATGGCTACTACGTCATGCTGCCCAACTTGTATTACCGAACAACGCCAGCCTTTGAACTTGATTTTTCAAGTAAGGAATCATTTCAACGTATGAGTGAACTGATGCGCACTATTGGCAATCGAATGGTTGTTCGCGATGCCAGTGAATTGCTCGCGTTTGCCGAAAACGAATCGGTGGCTGACGCATCGGCTATCGGCTGTGTCGGTTATTGCATGTCTGGCCCGTTTGCGTTGTTCATCGCCGCCGAACTTGCAGACCGTGTGAAAGCCGCAGCATCGTTCTACGGAGTTCGCCTAGTCACTGATTCTCCCGATTCACCGCATGCTCGTCTTGGCGACGTACGCGGTGAGATTTATGTGGGTTGCGCCGAACATGATGATTATGTTCCACTCGAAATGGTTGACCAGTTTGAAGAAGCGATGAAAGCAACAGGTGTGAAGGGGTCAATCGAACGTTATTGGGGCAACCATCATGGTTTTGCCTTCAACGATCGCCCGGCTTACGATGCAGTCGCTGACGCTCGACACTGGGAAGTCTTGCTCGATTTGTTCAAGCGCAATTTGATTGATGGATGACGTCTCATGAACACTGTTGAATCCGAACCGTACGTCGTCATTGAAAGAACTAGCGACTATGTCTATTCAGTTCGCTTGTGTCGTGGACCGAACAATTTCTTTTCGTATCTAATGATCTCGGCCATTGCTGATGCACTTGAGCGACTTGATGACTATGACGATTGTCGAGTTGTCGTTTTGTGTGCTGAAGGAAAGAATTTCTGTGCAGGGGCCGACTTCTCAGGATCTGCCCCCGCATATTCGACGGCCGATCTTTACGGGGCCGCTGAGCGTTTGTTCAGAACTCGCAAACCGATTATTGCTGCGGTTCAAGGTGCCGCGATTGGCGGCGGCCTGGGATTAGCGATGGCTGCAGACTTTCGAGTGGTGTCAACCGAGACTCGCATCAGTGCCAACTTCTCACGACTGGGCTTTCATCACGGGTTTGGTTTGTCAGTCACGTTGCCTCGGGTAATCGGCGAGCAGCGTGCTGCCGAACTGTTAATGACTGGTCGACGCATTGATGGATCGGCGGCATACGCCCTTGGTCTTGCTGATCGTCTGGCGGACGCAGAAAACTTACTCGACGAAACTCTTGAATTAGCCAATGAGATTGCTCTTTCGGCACCTTTGGCGGTCGAATCAATTCGGGCAACTCTTCGAGGAAATATCGCCGACAAAGTACATGTAGCTACGCAACACGAGATGGCTGAACAGTTGCGACTGCGCCAAACCGATGATTTTGCCGAAGGTGCCAAAGCCATGGCTGAACGCCGCACGCCAAATTTCAAACGTTCGTAACTTCAACAGATTGACCTCATCACAAGGAGCAAACAATGACAACAACAAAAAGGTCTCCAGTAGCCGGAATCATGACGGTTGCCGACATGATGCAGCCCAAAGATTTGATTGCGCATGTGCAACGCCTTGAATCGACAGGACATCTGTCGGCGTGGTTGCCCGATATTTTCGGGCGCGAAATATATGTGACGGCGGGGTTTATCTTGCATCACACCACCAAGATCAAAGTCGCATCGGGTATCGCTCACATGTATGGGCGCGATGCCATTTGTAGTTCGCAAGCCGCACGAACATTGTCCGAACTATCTGGCGGTCGCTTTATTCAGGGCCTCGGAGTTTCAAACACGATCGCTTCTGAAATGCGCGGTATCCCATGGGAAAACCCGGTACAGAAGACCCGCGAGTATGTCAATGCACTGCGTGGTCCGTTGCCCATCATGGCTCCGGCGGTTTATGAACCAGTCCCAATTTATATTGCTGCCCACGGACCCAAGATGTTGGCAGTTGCTGGCGAAGTCGCCGACGGTGCCAACACTTATATGCAAACTCCCGAACACACCACGCACGCCCGAGGATTGGTTGGTGCTGACAAAGTTCTCAACGTGGTTCTTCCATGCTGTTTAACAACCGATCCCGCTATCGGTCGTGCCGTTGGACGCGCCATGGTGTCGATCTATTTGCCATTGCCGGCCTACCAGCGTCAGTGGGCATCGCAAGGTTTTGATGAATCCGATTGGACGAATGGTGGAAGTGATCGATTGGTTGACACCTATGTTGCTTGGGGAAGTATCGAGACCATTCGCAACCGTATGCAAGAACACATCGATGCTGGTGCGAACTCGATCATCATGGCCGCAGGTGGATACAGTCCCGAAAATTCGTGGGAGTTACTCGAAGCAACCGCCCCGTAATAGCGAGTTGAAGATTTACGAGCGCAAAGTATTGCGCTTGATTTCATCCAAGATTTCTGGAATGCGCGCTTGGGGCAAGTTATGTCCCATGTCGGGGAATGCCAAGAGCCGTGCGCCAGGTATGGCCTGAGTCGTTGCGTAGCCACCAGAAGGTTGTACGAGGCCATCTTCGAGTCCGTGCACAACGAGCGTTGGAACATTGAGTTTTTTCAATTGCGGAGTGCGGTCGGGACTCGCCATAATCGCAGCCATCTGTCGGGCTGTTCCGTCGGGAGTGAAGTTGCGCTCGACTGAAAGTTTGGCAACTTCTCGAATCTCTAACTCATCAAAAAGTGATCCAGAAAATATTTTGAAAAGAGCTGCTTGGCGGTCAGCAAAAGTTTCTCTACTGCCACCGGTCAACTTGAGGGCACGCACAATGACTGACGCCTTCGGTCGCCCAACGCGAGGATTGCCAGTGGTTGACATGATTGAAGTTAGTGAACGGACGCGACTTGGGTGTTCAATTGCCAACGTCTGGGCAATCATTCCGCCCATTGACATGCCGACGACGTGGGCTCGTTCAATATTGAGTGCATCGAGAAGACCAACTGCGTCTTTAGCCATATCGCTCAACAGGTATGTCGACTTCGCGAATCGCCGAGAGATTGAAAACAATGCTGACTGCAATTTGGTCGGAGGAGCAGCATCAATTTTGCTTGACAAGCCAATGTCACGGTTGTCAAAGGTGATGACCTTGAATCCTCGATCGACAAGACCAGCAATGAAAGAACTTGGCCAGGCGACCAGTTGCCCACCGAGACCCATCACGAGAAGTATCGGATCACCTTCGCCGTGTACTTCGTATTCAAGGGTGATGCCGGTAGAAACTGTGGTTGATGCCATGACGACAAACTAACCGTGAAAGTCAGGGAAGAGCGACGATTGCTTCATGTTCGAGCGTTGCAACGATGCATCCATCAATTTCAATCTGGACATCAAGAATGGCCCTCTCGCCATGTGATTGAAAACGCCGGACCACCGTTGATCTGACGGTCGCGACAGATCCGCCATGGGCAATGCCGTGGTGGCGAATAATGCTGCGGGTGTGAATCCAACTTCCTCGAGCAACGAATTGATGAACTGCGTTGTTTGCGAGTGCTGGCCACACCGCGGGATGGACATAGTTGTTCGTCAAACAGAAGTCGAGATCGTCGCCAGCGCGTTGGCCATAATCTGAGCCCCATTCACCAATCAAGGGGATTTCAAGAACCGGCAACCATTCACCCGCGCGCATCGGGATAACCGGGCCCGAATCTTTCACTGCAACAAATTGAGCGCGAGGCTGATCGGGTTCATCAGTGATTGCGTCAATTGTTGTGGCTTCACCGTCATTGGCTGGCACGCAACGTAAGGCATCACCATCAAAAACGGGGCGACGAAATCTCACTTCGCCTCCGCCATTGTGCAACCAGTTTTCTCCCCAAGCAACGATCAAGGGATGGGTTAAATACGCATAGGTCGTTACTCCGGCGACGAGCGCTCGCGGAAATCCGGCGGCTTGCGCACCAGGGTCGGTATGTATTGGGTTGCGGGCATGCTCGGCAAGATTTGACGCGTTGATTTGCCAGGTAATGGGTTGCCTCATCACAACAAAATCATTTGTTGTTTACGCGTTGACTCGAAAGTCGGTCACTTGAGTGTCTTCGGTTCCGAGATCGGTGAAGTTGTCGTAGGCTCGAGCGGCCATGAACTCTTTCCACGAGAATTCGCGGTAACGCGCTCCGTCGGCACACAGTTCTTGAATCGGCTTGATGGTCGAATCGCGGGCCGGGTTTTGGAAGTACGGAATGCTGAAACGGCGTTGCTGAGTCATTGGGACAACGCGGTGAACTGCGGCGCGATATCGATCGTTGGTCCAGGCCTGCATGCAATCGCCGAGATTGATCACAATCGTTCCGTCGGTCGGTGGGACATCAATCCAACCACTATTGAGCGATTCTGTTTGTAGTCCACCAACGTTGTCTTGCAACAACAGAGTGATGGTGCCGGGATCGGTGTGATAACCGAGTGCGGTTGGGCCAAGCTCGGGGAGACCTTCACGCTCAGATTCGGGCACGGGATCGCCGACTGGATAATGGTTGAGTCGCATCATGCTTCCGTAGCGACTACCCATCATTTCTTTTTGCGAGCCTTCTGACAGTTGAAGCGCTGTATGAATAAGTGCGAGGGTGCGATCGGCGAGCTTGCTGAATTCGTCGTATGCCTCAAGCAACGTGTCGCGAAAACCGGGCAGGTCGCGAGGCCAGCGATTGCGAGCATCAATTTGTTCGATCGTCGGATCTAGGAAATCGAATACTTCTTTGTTATCTCGTTTGCGCTTGGTGAGTTCGCGGTCGTAATAGCCCATGGGATTATCGATATCGCGAGTGATTTCATTTTTGATTGAGCGATCAGTATCAAAAAACCGAGCAGTTTGCTGCCAGGTGCGGTTGATGAGGTCGTCAAGCCCGTGACCGCTCAAAAGGAAGAATCCGTGGTCTCGGCAGGCGGCGTCAAGCGCATCAAGCGAGGTTGCGGTTGGGTGAGAAATATCAACGATCGGCACGGAAAGCACACGCCATGTTGTCATAAATAGATGGTGTAGGGAAATGGTGACTGCGGATAGCAAACTCCACCCGTCATCGGTAATGATGGGAGCGTGATTCACCATTACCTAGCCGCCCGTGCCGAACTTGATGCCCCCGGATCGCCCTTGGCGACCTCAATTGCCGAAGTGCGGGGGATTCCCGTGAAGGTGTACACCACCGCTCCGCCCAATATGCGGGTGATGTGGGAAGGGACGACGGTCCATGGCGACAAGGACTACCTGGTTTACGAGGATGAGCGTTACACCTACGCCGAGATTCATGCGCAGGTTCGCAAGCTGGCTCAGTACTTGGTGAGCCAAGGAATTGGTCGCCACAGCCGAGTTGCCTTGTCGATGCGCAACTACCCCGAATGGGTTGTGGGTTACTGGGCAACTGTTTCCATTGGCGCGGCAGCAGTTGGTATGAACGCATGGTGGACGCCTTCAGAAATGGAGTATGCACTTAATGACAGTCAGCCTGGAGTCTTGATTGTCGATGATGAGCGCCTTGAGCGTTTGAGCCAAATTGCGAATACGCCCAAGATGCATGTCATTTCAGTGCGCACCGATCGCACTTTGCCTGCTGGTGGAGCGCGCTGGACTGATGTCATGGCCACTACCGACCCAGGTGTATTGCCGAACATCGAATTTGATCAAGATGACGACGCCACGATTTTCTACACCTCGGGCACCACTGGTTTCCCGAAGGGGGCTCAACTCACACACCGTGGCTCGGTCGCCAACATCTTGAACCTTGTTGCGATGAATATGGCGTCGGCGATGGCCGAGCAAAAAGCCATCGCCGCTGGCGATGTTCCTGCTCCGACAGGTGAGCCCAAGGCTCCACTGCCCCCGTGCTTCATGGCGCCGACACCGTTGTTCCACGTGACGGCATGTAACTGTATTTTGCACGCAGCAACGGCAAGTGGTGCCAAAGTTGTTTTGATGTACAAGTGGGATCCGGGCCGTGCACTTGAGCTCATCGAACGCGAACAAGTTACGAGCTTCTCTGGTGTGCCGACGATGAGTCGCGAAATGTTGTTGCACCCCGATTGGGACAAGCGAGACACCTCTTCAGT
>WLMQ01000082.1 GCA_009700145.1 Actinomycetota bacterium | reverse complement strand
GTTTGCGGGCTTCAATATGAAACGGCGGGTCACTGGTGATCGGCGGTGCTCCACCGATAGGCGCCGGATCGGGTGGAACCATTTTTTCAACGATGACTGCGCGACTCGTAAAGTTTTCGGTGTCGTACGCAATTTCGCGCACGTACTCGTGCGTTGTGGGCAACCAGGTTCCGCCGTAACGATCGGAGTGCGCGACGGGGCAGGTGCCACGAAGTTCAGCCCAGATTTCATGGGCGTTGCGGTTGTATTGCGGATCGGCGTGATCGAAGTCGGTTGCCCAATCGGTGACGGGCGTGAAATCTTCGTTCAAGTTTTCGGTAGATGTCATGAGGGGGTCAGACAATCATTCAGAAATCGTGATGGCGAATTCGGGACAATTCGCAAGTGCCAGACGAGCTCGGTCTTCGAGTTCGGCCGGCACTGATCCGTCACCGATGACAACGGCATTGCCGTAATCATCGACATCAAAAAGTTCGGGGGCTAATGCATAGCAACGGTTGTGACCTTGACATTTTTCGGCGTCGACATGAATGCGCATGGGGATCACGATACTCGCTGTCTCCATAGAGTTGAATTTGTACCGTGAGTCGAAAGTCATTTCCCCTGGTGATTTTGCTCCCGCCATCTGAGGGCAAAGCCGATGGCGGCTCGGCACCCAAGTGGAAAGCGTCCTCGGGCGAATTCGGCAAAACCCTTGGCAAATACCGCTCGCAAATTGCGTCCGCCCTCGAAGAACTTGGTGGCGGTGACGCCAAATTGCTGGGGGTTGGGGGCAAACATTTGGCCCAGGCCCAAGAAACGAATACGTCAATCGTTGGCGCCCCAACATTGGCCGCCCATGAGCGCTACACCGGCGTGGTGTGGGACCACATGTCGCCATCAACGATGAGCGCCAAGGTTCATGCCCGAGCAGCCGAGTCGATCATCGTGTTGTCGGGCTTGCTTGGTCTCGTTGGCTTTGACGATCAGATACCTGATTACAAATTGAAAATGGGAGCGTCGTTTGTGCCGATCGGAAAGTTGTCAACGTGGTGGCGCGAGCCGTTGTCAAAAGCATTGAACGCGCGGCTCGCCGGACGTCACGTGATTGATCTGTTGCCTAATGAACATCGAGCCGCTTGGACGCCGACACCCGATGCGTACGCAAGCTTGAGTTCGGTGACGTTTGTGGAGAAGTCAGGAAAAGTTGCGGGCCACGATGCCAAGGCCGCGAAAGGTTTGTTGGCGCGTCACTTACTTGAATCAGCTGGCGCGCCGTTAGATGCACTTGCCTCGTGGCAACACCCGCGCTTCACACTCACGTACTAACACTTGTGATTCTGGTGTCGTTTTATTGCGCTATGCGCAATAAAACGACACCAGAATCACAAAGCTATTTCAGTTTTTCGTTGAAGAACTCAATCACGCGTTGAACACTTGGCCCATCGCGTTGTTCGGTGAGCACCGAGTGATCTTTCTTGTTCTGCGACGGCAACTCAATCGCAATGAATGCATCACCAATCAACTTGCGCAACGACTCAAACCGGTCTCCCACCAACTTGTCGCCAGTGAAACGCAATCCAAGGACTTGACAACCTTCTTCGGCACGACGTGCAACCGCGATCTGATCATCGGGCGAAAGGTTCAAATCTCCGGCACGACTCTTGCTCACGTTGAAAGGCATCGACGGCTGGCTTAACACTGGCGCAACGAGATGATCATCAACCATCATGCCCAATGCGAATCCACCGCTGAAGCACATGCCAAGCGCACCAATGCCTTTGCTACTGATTCCCTTTTCGACGAGTTCATTGTTCAACTGACGACCGAGAGCTCGCAACCAAGCAATGACTGGCGATGTTTGATTGAGCGCCATATTGGTGAACTCTTTCGAGATACACACCTTGGCCATTGACGACGCCATGTAACTACCACTCGGAGACTTGCCAGGTGTCCCCACAAGAACGGGCATGATGACCGTAAACCCGGCATCAACGAGATCATTCGCAAAACGAGTCACTGCCGGCGTAATGCCCGGAATCTCGTGCACCACAATGATTCCTGGACCTGTTCCGCGACGATACGTGTCGTGCGTGATTGACGCGGCAGTAAAAGTTCCCTTTTCCCAGCCAACAAGAACATCGTTACTCATAAAAGTCTCCGTATCGATTCAAGCGCGCGCGTTGTTAATCCATCAACACCAGCGCGCATGGCATTCATGTCTATTCCTTCTTGCCGACCCATTGCACCGTGTAGGTACCGCGCGTACACACCTTCGCTAATTACCGCAAGGCGCCAACACGAAAAGGCCACGTAATAATCAACACCACTCACATCACGACCCGTTGTTTTCGCATAGCGATCAACGAGATCTTGATACTTCGCAAAACCGCCAGCCGGCGTCGGGTCATTTGCGCGCAAAGCAGACGACGGCCCATCACTCCAATACACACCGATGTAACCCAGATCGGCGAGTGGATCTCCCAGTGTGCACAACTCCCAATCGAGCACTGCAGCAATGCGACCAGTCTTCACATCGGTCAACACGTTGCCAAAACGAAAATCTCCGTGAGCAATAGCCACACCTTGTTGTTGCGGAACCTTTGACGATAAGAGTCGTACGACTTCATCAATCTCGGGCAACTCACGCGTCTTCGAGTTTTCCCACTGAGTACTCCACCGTTTGATCTGTCGTTCGATATATCCGTCGCGCTTAGCAAGATCACCAAGTCCGACAGCATCAACATCAACCGCGTGCAATTCAGCCAACACATCAATCAAATTCATCGATGCTTCAATACGCAATGACGGATCAAGTTTTGCGGCTTTTTCAGCACTATCTAAAACTTCACCTTCAACGAATGCCATCACATAGAAAGGTGCGCCATTCACACTTTCATCAGTGCATACACCCAATGTTTTAGGCACTGGCACACCAGTGTTTCCGACAGCAGCAATGATGCGATGTTCGCGTGCCATGTCGTGTGCAGTCGCCAGCACATGGCCGAGTGGTGGGCGACGCAAAACATAGCCAACGTTGTTGGCATCGGTGACTTTGTAGGTCAGGTTTGAACGTCCACCAGCAATTAATGAAAACGAAAACGGGGCTCGAGCATCAGCAATATTCGCAACGAGCCAAGCAGATACCTTGTCAACGTCAACGCCCTGAACACTCGTGGGATTTGAATTGGCCTTGTCAGCCATACTTGCTCCGTTCACACTCTTGTGAAGAGAACCGTAGTCCGAATGATCAAGTTGAGGCTCACCCCGGGCGGGTCACTCCAACAACTTTGTCCCAGGTGACCGCGGCATATCGTACAGTTCGGCCGACGCCAGGCGCATCAACCATCATTCCGCCACCAATGTAAATACCAACGTGACTAATGGGATTATGGAAGTACACCAAGTCACCAGGTTCGATGTATTCGGTCGGGATTTGTGGACCACGAGCAAACTGTGCACGCGATTGATGCGGTATCGAAACTCCGGCTTGTTGCCATGCAAAAGTGGTCAGACCTGAACAGTCGAAGCCCACTCCTTCTTTCGACATGAACTTCACATATGGCACGCCAACTTGACTTTTTGCGGCCGCTACTGCAATTGATGCACGCGAACTTGTTGACGGAATTGACGAAGGATCAAAAACCTTCTTGGCTGCCTCACCCGGAGAATTCGGAATTCCATCGCCACGCGACGCCACGAGTGCTGCCGCTTGCGCACGAGCAGCAGCGGCTGCCGCAGCAGCACGACGAGCTCTTTCTGCAGCAAGTGCGCTTCCCAGTTCTTTCTCGGCCTTGGCCTTCAACTTGGTGTACTTAGAAATTTCTTTGTCGGTCTTTTCTTGCAGACCAACGATGTTGTTCGCTAAATCTTCGGCTTGCTTCTTCTGCTTGTTGAGTTGATCCGTGAGATGCGCCAGATCGGTGATTGCCGAATCAAGTTGATCGCTCGTTGCGAATCCAACGTTGAGCGCAATTTCGGTGAGCGATTGCTTTTGTACCGATTCATTGGGGCCACCACCTGGGGCCAATAGACCAGTGATACTTCCGCCCCGACCGCCACCAACAAATGCTTCGACTGCCAAGTCGGACATCTCGGTTTGCAGTCCACCCAGTTCGGTTTGCTTCACAGCAATTTCGGCTTCGGTTGCGACAATCCCAATTTCGAGTTGCGCCTTATCGTCGGTGGCAATCGCCAGCTCTTCAGACAAGCGATCGGCTTCGGCTTCGGCGGCCTCGAGTTGGTCAGCCATCTGACGTACTCGGCGCTTGGCATCATCGACCGAGTCGGCAGCAGCGGGGCGTTCAACCGCCACGACTCCGACGGTTCCGAACAACATGGCGCTCACCAAAACCTGAGCAGCCAGGCGGCGCATTCGGGGGCTTGTATGAAGACTCAACATGACCCTTGGCAGGCTAGCGATTATTACGAATGTGTTGCAGTCGGGCTATTCCCATTCAATAGTGCCCGGTGGCTTCGAGGTGACGTCGTAAGCCACCCGATTGACCCCTTCAACCTCGCTAATAATGCGGCTCGACATGCGCTCAAGCAGGTCGAATGGCAGACGGGCCCAGTCGGCAGTCATGGCATCGTCGCTGGTCACAGCCCGAATAATGATCGGATAGGCGTAGGTGCGCTCGTCGCCCATCACGCCCACCGAGCGGATATCGGGCAGCACCGCAAAAGCCTGCCAGATCTCTCGTTCAAGGCCGGCCAGGCGGATTTCTTCACGAACAATGGCGTCGGCTTCTTGCAAAATAGCCACCTTGTCAGGTGTCACTTCGCCGATAATTCGCACCCCAAGACCTGGGCCTGGGAAGGGTTGACGCCAGACAATTTCGTCGGGCAGACCCAGTTCGCTACCGAGTCGACGCACTTCGTCTTTGAACAAGGCCCGCAAAGGTTCGACCAACTTGAGCGTCATGTCGGCGGGGAGTCCACCCACGTTGTGATGGCTCTTGATGACCGAGGCCGTGCCGTCGGTGCCACCACTTTCGATGAGATCGGGATACAAGGTTCCTTGAACCAAGAACTCGGCATCGGTGACGCCACCCGTGTGCTGTTCGAAAACACGCACAAACAACTCGCCAATAATTTTGCGCTTGGCTTCTGGTTCGGTGGTGCCCTTTAAGCCGTCAAAGAACTTCGCGCCCGAGTCAACATGAATCAGTTCGATACCCATGTTGCGTTTGAAAGTTTCAACAACTTGGTCGCTTTCACCTTTACGCATGAGGCCAGTATCGACATACACGCAGGTGAGTTGCGCACCAATCGCGCGATGCACAAGCGCTGCGGCGACAGCTGAGTCAACACCACCTGACAAACCACAGATCACGCGTTTGTCACCTACTTGCGCACGAATCGCCGCGATTTGTTCATCAATGACCGAGCCCATGGTCCAACTGGCATCACAACCAGCAAGGTTGTGCAAGAAGTTTTCAATGACCTGCGCACCAAACGGCGAGTGCACGACTTCGGGGTGATACTGCACTCCCCAAATTTTGCGTTCGGCATTTTCGAGAACGGCAACGGGAGCTTCGGGAGTTGACGCAGTTGCTGTAAAGCCAGCGGGCACTTGCGAAATCGCATCGAAGTGACTCATCCAAACTTCTTGCACATCGGGAAGTTCTGATTTGAGCAACGTGGAATGCGAACCAGCAATACGCGTCATTTGGGCGCGACCGTATTCGCCACGTGAACCACGACCCACTTCGCCACCGAGTTGATGCGCAATCAACTGGGCGCCATAACAAATACCTAAGATCGGCACACCCGATTCGTACACCTTGGGGTCGAGACGAGGAGCACCTTCAACATGCACGCTCTTGGGGCCACCCGACAAGATGATGGCGGCTGGGTTCTTGGCAGCGATCTGTTCGGCCGTGATGGTGTGCGGAACGATCTCGGAGTACACCTTGTGCTCACGCACACGACGAGCGATGAGTTGTGCGTACTGCGCACCGAAGTCAACAACTAAGACAGTGCGGCGAGTAGTCACCTCAATGATCGTAGTCCCCCCAACCAGAACCCTTAAAGCCGACCCCTCATACAAAAAGTCAATTGTGCTTCTGGTGTCATTTAAATCGGTATTGCCAATTTAAACGACACCAGAATCAGCGTTTGGTGGCATGAAGTGGCACGATGGAGAGGTGAATATTCGCCGGATCCTGAGCATTGCCCTACTCGCCATCACGTTGGTTCTCGGTGGCGGACTCGTGAGTTCATCGCCTGCATTCGCGACAACTCCCCCAGCTGACACGCAACAAGACACGCAACCGCCCACCACCGAAAATGACTTCATGAATCTTGGACGCGATCTCACTACATGCATCAGTTCAAGTCCTCTGCCCGATTGTGGCCGTGAACCAACAAGTTCAAGTGACCGTGGCGGCTGGCAACAACTGTTGTTGTTCTTGATCATGTTTCTTGGAATGGCGTTTATTTTCTGGCGGGTCTATTTGTCAATACGGGCCCGCGACCGCAACTTGAACTGAAAATCAACTACGCATTATTTCAACTACCGAGAAAATCTGGTTTTCGTTTTTCTAGAAATGCTTGACGACCTTCATTGGCATCATTGCTAGCCCATGCAGCAAGTCGCGCATGTTCAACAGCTTCAAGTGAAATATCGGCACCACCCAAACGCTCAAGCGCCATTTTGTGCGCCTTGATCGTGAGTGGAGCGAGAGACGACATCTCATGAGCCCAAGTCATTGCATCATCAAGTGTTCCGAGTCGATGAACAAATCCACCAACCAGTTCATCGGCGTTAATCGCTTCAGCCGATAACAACATGTAACGCGCTGCACTCCATCCGGCTTCGCGCCCAATGCGTTCAACCGTCCACGAATCAACAGCAAGGCCTAACTTCGCAGCCGGTACTCCAAACTTGCTCTTTGGTGTTGCCATTCGTAAATCGCATGCGGCAGCCAACTGCGAACCCGCACCAAGCGCCGGTCCATCAATGGATGCCAATGTGAGACAGTCCATTGATCCGAATCCACGCAAGACCGACAACAACGTGTCGGTGAATTCACCCAACTCAACTCCACCAAGATCGGCACCACTACAAAAAGCTGGCGGTGTGCCTGTCAATACCAGCACGCGTGCGCCACCAGATACCGCTGCTGCTTGGGCTTCATGCAATGCCTTCAACGTCGCCAAATCGACTGCATTGCGCTTGTCAGGGCGATCAATGACCACCTTGCATACCGATTCAAACCATTCCACAAGAACTGCCACATGCGAACGGTAGCCCGTCGTCAGTCTGCGAGCCTGCCCCTCTAGGCTAAAAGTGTCATGAGTGCCCCCGAAAGCCCACGTTCGTCTTCCGACCCCGTTCGCGCTCGTCGGGCGATGATTGCGTTGTGGACTAAGCGTGCCAATCGCCTCGGCTATTTACTTTTTGCCGCAGCCATCGCTCTTTTCATCGTGGCTTTCATCGTCGATTTCAACGACACCATGGTCACCTTCATCACCGTCTGCATGGTGATCGGTTCCATTCTTCTTGCTCCTGCCATCGTTCTCGGATACGCCGTCAAGGCTGCCGAGAAAGATGACCTCGCTCAAGGTTTATAAAGGTACCGTGAGGGCGTTATGTCATTAAGAATGCCGGCTGCCGAACGACGCGAACAACTACTTGCCGTTGCGCTTGATGTGTTTGCCCGTGAGGGCTATCACCAAACTTCAATGAACGACGTTGCCGAAGCAGCCGGAATCACCAAGCCAGTTTTGTATCAACACTTTGAATCAAAGCGCGAGCTCTATTTGGCACTCATCGAAGACGCTGGTGCACGCATGCTCGAAGTCATTACGACCGACGAAATTGCTCAGAGCAACGGACGTCGTCGCACCGAACTTGGTTTTCGCGCCTACTTTCAGTGGGTCTACGACGATCACGATGCATTCCAGTTGTTGTTCGGTGGCGGTTCACGTCGCGATCCCGAATTCAGTGAAGCTGCCGGCAAGTTTCAGTCGCAAGTTGCCGATGCTATTGAGCCGCTGATCACTGCTGACATCGATCCCGAACACCGCCGCACATTGGCCCATGCGCTCGTTGGTTTGGCCGAAGGCGTTTCGCGTCGTTTGTTACGTCTCGGTGGCGAGTTCGATCCCGAACTCATTGCTCGTCAAGTGAGCGATCTGGCCTGGGCCGGATTACGTTCTGCCCAACGCCCAGTGTGATTCTGGTGTCGTTTTAATTGGTATTACCCATTAAAACGACACCAGAATCACATACGACGAAGTACTCGCAGACTTCCTGTCGCTGACACATCTTCAAACCGACCGCTATTAATCGCTGGCAGATAAATCTGTTCGTACGGCGGTCGACCACCATCGGCGGGATCGGGAAATACGTCATGAATCGCCAAGGTGCCACCGACTGCAACATGCGGCGTCCAGAGTTCGTAATCAAGTCGCGCCGGATCAACACCATGGCCACCATCAATAAACAAAAATGCCAATGAACTCGTCCAATTTTTCGCAACGAT
>WLMQ01000081.1 GCA_009700145.1 Actinomycetota bacterium | reverse complement strand
GCTTCCCAAAAACCATGGAACTTATCGCCATCTGAGTTTTTCATTCGGTCGATATACCACTGAGGTAAAGGTGACGTCATGTCACCACCAGCAACTCGAACATGCCACGCACGCTGACAGCGTTGCTCGAGCGCAACTGCGCGTTGATGGACCGCGCGAATCGAGTTGCCAAGTACAAAAGTGCCGTGCCCAGCAAGTAACACCAGTTCGGCATCGCCCATTGCAGCGACAGCTAATGCTGCAGAACCAGGATCATCGACACTTCCGCCGTATTCGCGTACTAGAGCGATATCTCCACCACCACCGAGAACACTTGATTGATCGAGTGCTGGTGGTACCTCACCAAGATCTGCCCACACCGTTCCAAACAAAGGGTGATTGTGCACCGCTACTTCAACATCAGGGCGCGCTTTGTGTAATTCAAGATGCAACGGGATTCCGAGCGGAACCGGCCAATCACCTTCAACTAAGTTGCCATCCATATCAATACGAATGATGTGCTCAGGTCGAAGTTCATTCCATAACAGCAACCACGGATTACAGAGCAGGGTCCCATCATGCATATTGACCGTGATATGTCCGGCTAAGTGGTCGTTGTATCCTTCGCGCCACAAGGTGCGAGCCAAGAGAACGATCTCTTGTTTCACAGTGAGCTCGGGCAAGAGCCGATCACTGGTTGGTTCAAAGGCTTGCTCGGTCATGATGACTATTCTTACCGATCAACACTCATGACAATGATCTGTGCACCCCAACTTGAACTTTCCATATTCATTCTGGTGGCAAGAATGACCGTCCTATCACCACTTTTCGCCACCAGTTTCACCAAGGTTTGCTGGGCTTCACACCGCTGTGATGAAGGACTTTCTTGCAACACAAAATACCGTCGAATAGAAGTCACAAAATAACCCAAGAACTCGGCGGCATTCGCTGTTCTATGCCACGATCTTTATATGACGATCACTATCGCTTCTGTCAATGTAAACGGACTTCGTGCCGCGGTGAAGAACGGTATGCATGCCTGGATTGACGAGCGTCAACCTGACATCATCACGATGCAAGAGGTTCGTTGCCCTGATGAATTAGTGGCCGAGCTCATGGGTGATGGCTGGCATGTCGCCCATGCTGAATGCAACCAAAAAGGTCGTGCTGGTGTTGCGGTCGCAAGTCGATTGCCCATCGTTGCATCCCAGATAGGCGCTGATCACAAAGTCCATAACTTCACTGGCCGCTGGATTCAATCTGATATCAAAATCAGTAAAACAAAAACCTTGTCAGTCGTTTCGGCATACGTTCATACAGGAGATGCTGAATCACTCGAACGAATGACTGAAAAGTACGCATTTCTCGCTGCTATGAAAAAGCGCATGCTTGATATGCGGACTACCGGAAATCTGCTTCTTCTCACGGGTGATCTCAATGTCGCTCATAAAGAACTTGATCTCAAGAATTGGAAGGGCAACCTCAAGAGTGCTGGCTTCCTTCCCGAAGAACGAGCCTGGTTTGATGAGATGTTTGACAAACATGGTTGGGTTGACGTTTTGCGACAACATGCTGGTGATGTCGCTGGCCCATATTCATGGTGGTCGTGGCGCGGTAAGGCATTTGATAACAACGCCGGTTGGAGAATCGATTACCACATTGCTAGCCCCGAACTCGCCAAAACTTCAACCGCCGCATTTGTTGATCGCGCCCCGTCTTATGACACCCGCTGGTCAGATCATGCACCAGTCATTGCCACTTACGAAATCTGACAGAGATTCTTCAAGCCGTCTGTGCGAACCACTGAGCGAGCCGAACGAAGCCCTCATCTAGGCTCACCGTTGGCTTCCAATTGAGATCTTCTTGTGCTGGTCGCTGATCAAACCAGTGCGCAGTACCCAACTGCTCGGCAACAAAACGAGTCATCGGTGGTTCATCTTTTCGAATGAGTGGCCAGATGCGCTCAACCACACTTCCAATATTTCGTGCGATCACCGCCGGAATATGTTTTGGTGAGAACTCAACTCCGGCCGCTAGACAGATACGGCTCATTAATTCGTTCACTGTTCGGGGTTCACCGTTCGAGATGACATACGCCTGTCCAGCACACACCGAGCCAGGAGCAACTGCATCAAGGGCAGCGATGTGAGCGCTGATTGCATTGTCAATATAGGTTGAATCAACCAAGGCATGACCCGAGCCAACCATCACCAAACGACCTTGTCGTGCTCGATCAACAATCCGGCCGACTAACTGAGTATCACCTGGCCCCCACACTAAATGGGGACGCAATGCGACAACGCCAAGTTCTGCACTGTTTGCTTGAAGCGCCAAAATTTCAGCCTGTGCTTTGGATTCAGCGTAGTGAGCATGCTTTCGCCCAGTCGTCGCAGGCTTCGCAACATCTCCCTCGATCGCATGACCGACATGAGCAACAGACGGAGTTGACACATACACCAATTTTGAAATCCGATGTTCGGTCGCTGCTCTCAGAATATTAATTGTTCCGTCAACGTTCGTTGAATAAAAATCTTCCCACGAGCCCATAACCCCCACCCGAGCAGCACCATGAATGATTGCATCACAGCCAACAGCGGCTTCTGTCAACGAACCTCGGTCGCGTATGTCACCCGCAAACATAGTGATGTTTTGATGTGGTGACTCAGAAACTCGGCGTTGAAAACAAACAATTTCATCACCCCGATCAGCAAGCTGTTGTGCGACGCCACCTAATAACAAACTTCCGGCGCCAGTGACGAGAACCTTCACTGAGAACGCCCCGAAAGGACCTTCTGCATCTTTTGTGCCAATGCGGTGCGGTCAATTTTTGAATTGTGTCGAATATCAACCGGGAGTTTTTTTGTTTCCCAAATCGCAACAACATCTAGGTCTGCGAGGGCTTCACGTACTTTGGCCGCCAATTGAACTGATGCAACATCTTCTTTTGCTTGATCGGTTTCAAGAACCATGACAAGTTGCTGAGCACCCTTGTCGCCAATACCGACAGCGGCCGCGCGTTTGACGCCAGAAATCTTTTCGCAGGCAACTTCGAGGGGCACGGGTGTGATTGAACCATGAGCCGCGTGAATCATGTGTACAACTCTTCCTTCAATCCAGAGGTTGCCGTTGCCATCGATATGTCCCACATCGCCCGTACGGTGCCATGTGAACCCATCGCTCTCGAACCGCGCATTCTGTTGAGTCAGCCATAAGCGGTTATACCCAAGCGACATCCACGGAGCACTGACGACGATTTCTCCACATTCACCACTGGGTAAATTCATGGTTCCGCCGTCAATGGCAACAATCGTGACATGGCAACCATCTACTGGTTTGCCGACACAAACGCCCGAACCTTCACCTGCCGCTTCTCGTTGCTGTAACGACAAGTCGGCGACCGGTAAAACTTCGGTCATGCCAAACGGAGTGTGCATTTCTGCTTGCGGACAAAGTTTTTGCATGTGGCGCAAAGTCTCAATCGGTACCGGAGCACCAGCCGACATCACGAGACGTACATGACGCAATGAATTCAAATTCTTTGATGCAGTCTTCAAAACATTGACCAATGCCGCAGGCGAGGCGAATACCATCGTTGCCTGAGTTGCCCGACATGCATCGTCCAGCGCGTTGGCAGTGAGCGTGGCTGGTGAAGTTACATCCATATCAGCAAGGCCAGTCGTGATACCAAGTGCCGGTCCAAATAAGGCAAAGGGTGCAAAGGCCGCCACAAAACTGTCAGCGTCCGTGATGTTGTAGACATTCTGCAAAATTTCGCGCTGAGCACACAACTGACCGTGGGTGTATCGCACACCTTTGGCAGGCCCCGTTGCGCCAGAGGTAAACAAAATTGCCGCAAGATCGTCACTGTTTGGCTCAGGGCGACCCAACTGGTTCAATCCTTCAAGTTGCATAGATTTTTGTAATGACTTGAGATCAATAAGCGATGCCCGCGGCGCCCAACGCAACATTCGTGCAGCAACAACGGCTGAGCGAATACCGACAACGTGTTGTACCCGTGACGATTTCACAGCACGACCTAAGCCGTTCAATCCAAGTCCACGATCGGCGATGACTGTCACCGCCCCAATACGCCAACAGGCATATACCAATGCAATGAGATCAATGCTGGGCGGTACGAGAACTGCGACGCGCTCGCCCGCTTCAACCCCGCGCTGAACCAATGCTTGAGCAAAAGTTGCCACGCGTGAATCAAGTTCAGAAAAAGTCACCGACGACTGATCGGCACCATCATGAATTGCCAAAGTGTTTTCGCGATTTGGATTCATAATCCGCGACCACAGAGATTCTTCGGAGCCGAGTGCTTCAATACTTTGTTGCTCGACAGATCGTGATTGAGAAATCGCACTCTCTAGAAACGGGGCAATCGAAGTTTCAATGACCGCCAGATGCCCACTGTTCGCAACTCTCTGAATCTGCACATCAGTAAATCTCTTCATGAGATCATCAGCAAAATCATCATTAAATACCGGATCTTTCGCGCCCCACCACAACCTCACCGGAACCCGCAAACTCGGCAGCTGTGCAGCAACTTCTGCAAGATCAGCGAATGTTTGATGCTTTTCATTGAACGGCACATCAGCCACAAAACCAGCAACCCCATCGCGTTGATCACGCCGCACATAAGGTGCTACCAATCCTTGACGTTGTTGACGTGTGAGTCCAGCACCTGGCAGGTATGCGGTTCCTCGCACAAACAATGACGTATTGCGAGTAATTGAGCGGTGCAATCCCCCACTTGCCGATATCTGAATCAGGCGTGGTGCTTTTCGACCAACTGGCACGGCAATCCCGGTGTTCGACAAAACCAAACCAGCGACTCTTTCAGAGTGCGCAACGGCATACCCCATGGCGATTGCGCCGCCCCAGTCTTGAGCAACGAGCCATATCTGGCCACTGATGCCAAGTGCATTGACAAAATCGTTGATATCGGCGACTCGTTCGCGATATCGCCGTGGTCCGATTTGATCTGAAAAACCCATCGACAAATGGTCGGGTGCAACGACTCGAAATTTCTCGCCGAGTTCGTTGAACAATCGCGACCACAAATATGACCATGTCGGATTGCCGTGGAGACACAACACAGTCGGCAAGTCGTTACTTAAGCCTGGACGATCTAGATAATGCCAACGATGAATTTGCCCATCGTGACTTGGCACTTCAACGGTGTGTGACCACGAAGGATCAAGCCCAATCTCGCCCAACAATTGTGCGGACGGAGCGGACATTGTTACCAAAGAATTTCTGAGAAACTGGTATTTAAACCAGAACCAATTCCCATACACAAGACGCGTTGGCCAGGCTGAATTTGATCTTGCACGCTGGCCAAGGTGATGGGGACTGCAGCAGGGCCCACATTTCCATATTTCGGGAATGTCAACGGAACCTTTGAGGAGTCAATTGCTAAGCGGTCGCACAACATCGTGGTGTGCACTTTGCTCACTTGGTGGAAGATGTACCAATCAAGTCCCTCGGTCCAATCGAAATCAGTCTTCGAAGCTTCCCAAGCATCGGCGGCAAGATCGAGACCAGCAACCAGAAGCCCGTGCGTATCGGTGGTCATGCGATCAAGGTTGCCGATACACAGCGCGTTATGTTCGGTTCCGGCACGGCCGACCCCGCCAATGAGGCGATGCACATCGCCATGACGATTCTTTCGGGCCATCACCATGGCCGCAGCACCTGAACCAAGAGTGAGTGAAGCAAACTCGGCGAAGACATCGCCAGCGGTTGAATTGGGATTGCGTAAACGTTCAAGCGTTGTTTGCTGGGTGTAGCGGCTTCCTTCTCCGTCAACGATGAGTGCATATTCAACAGTGCCTGCATCCAACATGGTGGCGGCCAAATGCATCGCGTTGATAAATCCGAGGCAAGCATTCGCGATATCAAAGTTGAGACACGATGATGACAGACCCAACTGATGATGAACCGCGCAAGCCACTGATGGCTCAAGATTTTCTTTGCATACTGACGTCGAAATCAAGATCCCGATTTTTGAAGGATCGATGCCGGCTTGTTCAATCGCGGCTCGACCAGCCATCGCTGCGGCATCGGTAAATGACACATCGTCATCCCACCAGCGTCGTTCTTCAATGCCAGCAAGACCCGCAAGAAGACCTGGACGTAGACCATTGCGCTGGTACGTTTCGGCCAGTTGCTCGTCAATCCAATCAGACGTGACAACGCGGGGTGCCTCAATGGCAGCCAGGCTCAGGATTCCACTGTGTTGGTGCCGGAACACCGAATTCTTATTCATTTCCAGCCTTCCAACGTGGTCAACTTCAGGCTAATGAAAAACTCTCGCAAAACGTCAGTCGTTCCAGAATCGTTGCTCTTTGAAGGGATCGGCGTACATGTGGTAGCCATTTCGCTCCCAAAAACCTGGGGCGTCCTTCGGAATGAGCTCAATCCCCCGAAGCCATTTGGCACTCTTCCAGAAATACAGATGCGGAATCACGATACGAACTGGCCCACCATGTTCGGCGGTGATTTCTTCGCCTTCGAATGCGTAAGCCACCAAGGCCTCATCAGTAGTGATGTCGGCAAGCGGGACATTGGTGGTGTAGCCAAATTCGGCGTGCTCCATGACGTGAGTTGCTTCAGGCTGCACACCAGCCATCTCAAAAAGTTCTCGTACTCGCACTCCGCGCCAAGTGGTATCAAATTTGCTCCATTTGGTGACGCAATGAATGTCAAATGTCAGCGACACACTTGGCAACGCCTTCAATTCATCGAGCGTCAAGGTGAATGGCCGATCGACAAGGCCAAAAATGTTGAGGTTCCACTGACCAGGTTCATAATCGGGGATATCGCCCACGTGAAGTACTGGGAAACGATCCGTTAAATACTGACCAGGTGGCAGACGGCTCGCGTCTAGGCCTTTGGCAGAAATTTCCTGCCTATTGCGCTCAAAGAAACTCATAGATCTATTCTGACCCATATTTCATAGGAGAACACCGCCCGAGTATGTGGTTTTTCGGCTGTAGTTTGAAGTCATGGTCGAAGTGTCCACCATCTACCTCGTTCGGCACGCCAAAGCTGGCGACCGATCTTCTTGGGATGGCGATGACACCATTCGCCCCCTTTCGGGAAAGGGTCGCCGCCAAGCGGTGGCGATCTGCGATCGGCTCTTTGATTTAATCGCACTTCATCCAGACGCCCAACTCATATCGAGCCCCCACAGACGTTGCATGCAGACGCTTGAGCCACTCGCTGCCCGTCTGCGTTCTCAGGTTATGCCCGACCCACGACTCGCCGAGGGCTACGACCGCGAGGGTGCTCTTGAACTCATCTCCACCCTTCCGAATGGCTCAGTCATGTGTAGCCACGGTGACGTGATCCCCGATGTCATGGCAGCGTTGCAACGACGTCGGACCGAAATTATTGGCGACCCCGATTGGCGCAAAGGCACCGTCTGGGTTTTGGCGCGCGAAGATGGCGAAGTCAACGAAGCATCAGTTTGGGCACCACCTGCTACTGATTGATCAGTTGCGTGTCACGGAATGGTTGTTGTTGATGCAGTGACTGCGTCATTAATCTGCGTCATTAAACCCTGCACCATAGATGCAACTTCTGCTGGAGGATTGGCATCTAAGCAAGCCGTCATCTCAGGTTGTGCTGCAGCCGCATCATCAATGAAGCGAAAGAAAGAAATTCCTAAGAAACAATGTGCGTCTGGGTAGGTCGAATCGGTAATTGTGGCTTGGCGTAACAGAACCATGCCATTTTGTAATCGAGTTGCACCGGCACTTGCGTCAGCTTCTTGCGTTGATGACAAAACAGTAAACCAACCGAAATAGGTCAGCGCCTCAACATTGTCGGGTTCAATTGCTAAAACACGCGAATACAGATCAAGCACTGTGGGAATATCGCCCATTCCCATTGAGCGCGCTTGAACCAATAATGAACTGACACTTCCATCAGCAATCGGCCCGTTCATACCTTGACCAGGTAAACGTTCGCCAGTATTACGAGCGACAACGACTCCGGCAGTAATCGCTAACAACAAAATCAATGCCGACCATGCCAACGGTCGCCAACCAATGCGTTTGCGAACCAAGGGTTCAGAATCATCAGACAATTCACGAATTATGATGGCAGCACGAGCGGTATACGAATCCTTCAGCGAGGCATGGTCGTCGGCATCAACATCGCCGACCACAAATTCACGTTCAAGATCGGCTAACGATGTCAATAAGAAATCACGTTCTTCTTGCAACTGATTGCGACGTTCAGGAGTCACGATTTTCGCTCACTTGCCGTAACGCAGATTCAACAAGATCTCGGTCGGCATCGGTTGCTAAAAGGGAACCTTGTAATTTCCAACGTCGAAAGACCACGACCAGACCAGCAATCGCAACGACCAGAAGCACAATCGGTAAAATCCAAATCAATGCATCAAAACCCGTTCCGCCGGGAACCAGTTTCAAGTCAGCCGTGTAACTATCGTCGATCGCTTTCACGATCTGACTATCGGTGAGTTGCCCATCTGTAACTTGACGAGCGATTTCTT
>WLMQ01000080.1 GCA_009700145.1 Actinomycetota bacterium | reverse complement strand
GTCAAGGAGCATCCACCATTACACAACAAGTCGTGAAGGTTGAATATCTCGGTGGCCTCGAACGCGATGGTCGCTACAAGTTGCTGCAGATCATCTATGCGTTACGTCTGGAAAAAGAAAGAACCAAAGACGAAATTCTCGAGCGGTATCTCAACACGATTTACTTTGGCAACAATACTTACGGAATTCAAGCGGCTTCTGAGGTGTACTTCGGCAAGAAGGTCGAGGACTTGACATTGGTTGAAGGAACGTTCTTGGCGGGTCTTATTCAGGCGCCAAGCAGCTACGACCCCATCCGTCGACCGCAACAAAGTAAGCGTCGATTTGGTCAAGCCCTTGATGCAGTTGTCGACGTGGGGCTGATGGAGGCACCTGAAGCCAACTCAATCAAGGTGTGTCTCGATCCACCCGAGGATTCAACAGTGATTGCCGAATGCGCGAATAGTTGGCAGATCCCCGAAGTTGTGCAGACGATCGCCGAAAAGAAAATCACTCGTACTCACTTCAGCGAAGAAGTGAAGTCGTATTTGTTGAACAAGAGCAATCTGTTGGGCGAGACCTATCAAGAGCGTTACAACAAACTCTTCCGTGGTGGTTTGAGTATCTACACAACACTTGACCCAGTTGCGCAGTCTGCGGCAGAGAATGCCCGCGCAACTCAACTTCCGGTGAACGCAGCAGGTATTGAAACTGCGATCGTGACGCTTGACAGTAAAACAGGGGCAGTGCGGGCCATGGTTGGCGGAAAACCGTTTATTGCCGGGCGTAATGAAGTGAATATGGCGCTTGCTCCACGTCAAACCGGTTCAAGTATCAAGATGTTTATCTTGTCGGCGGCTATTCAAGCTGGCGTGCAAAATGATGATCTGCTCGACGGAACATTGCCGTGCACTTTGCCAAACCCTGACGATCCGAAAAATCCATTTGTGGCTGAACAAGGTGTGAGTCGTCCGCTTGGCCCTGTGGAAGAAATGACGTGGTATTCAATTAACTGCGCCTTTGCACGACTTTCGCAGATGGTTGGTCTTGACCGCGTGGTGGATACGACGTACCGCATGGCGCACAACTTGTATCTGTATCCCGAGCGCAATCCAGCCGAACGTGAGCCACTACATCCGTATGCATCGTTTGCAACTGGTGCTAATGAGATGAGTCCACTTGATATGGCATCAGGCGCGCAGACTTTGGCGAACAATGGCGTGCACATGGATCCGTATTACATCGAGAGTATCTCTGGGCCTGATGGCACGGTGCTCTATCAACACCAAGACGAAGGCGTCGCAGTGTTGACCGCTGACGCTGCTGCGACAACGACGAACATCATGACCGGTGTATTCGTTTCGGGTACGGCGCGACGAAGTGCCCTCGAAGGTCGAGTTGCTGCAGGAAAAACTGGTACGCAAGACAACAACACGAACTCATGGATGGTTGGATTTACCCCCGAACTCGTGACGGCGGTGTGGGTGGGGCACCCCGATAAGTATTTGCCAATGGTCAATATTCCCGAATTCGTCGCAGTGGGCGTGGACAATGTCGTGGGCGGAACCTTCCCGTCGCGCATCTGGAAAGCAATGATGGATGCGGCTCTCGTTGGCCAGCCCGCAACCTTTTTCCCGACTCCGCCAGCTAATCCGCGAGCATCAATGCGTCTGTATTTACCAGGAACTGATTGTTTGACTCCTGTGACGATGCCGCCAACTGAAACCTCCACCCCAACAGAGACTGTCCCCGCTGACCCAACGGCGACGACGGTGCCCACCACCACCACTACGACGAGCACGACGACGTCAACCACCTCGACCACACTGGTGCCACCAGTCCCAGACGCGATTACCAATCTCAACACCACGGTGCCACGAGGGGTCGTCGATCCGACCTGGCCGGTGCCCACTATCGATCCGGCGCTCTACACAGTGAGAAGTTGCTAGTCCGAGGGCATACAGTCATCTCTATGGATGTCAAAGCGCTGTATGAACTACAAAAGGTAGATACGGCAATTGAGCAAGCAAAAGTTGCTCTTGAGAAATTGCCAGAGCGTACGCATCATGCTCAGGCGCTGTCGGATTTGGCTCATGTGCGAGCAACGCGCGACAACTTACGCCGTGAGCAGTCAACGATGGAAGCAGAACTGGCAGACATTGAAAAGAAGTCAGTTGATATTGATGCCCATCGAGCCAAACTCGAGCGTCAAATGAAAACCATCATTGCCCCCCGCGAAGCTGAAGCCTTACAACACGAAATGCAAACCCTTGCTGCACAGCGAAATGAGCTTGATGATCGTGGGCTGCTGTTATTGGAATCAAGTGCTTCGGCTGATGAAGATGTGCGCAAGTTAGTTGACACTGAAAGTCGTGCGATTGAAGTTGAAGCGACTACGAAACAAGCGCTTGATCTTGCTGCGGCAGCAAAAAACGAAGAGCTCGTTGCATTGCAGGCACGTCGGGTTGAAGTTGCATCATCAAACTCCGATTCAGACATTGCTACTTACGACCGCTTGCGGGCTTCGTATAAAGGAATCGCTGTGGCCGTTATTCAACATGGGGTATGCGGTGGTTGCCATATGGATATTTCGGTATCCGAACTCGACATCATGAAGCGCTTGCCATCTGACCAAGTTGCTGAATGCCCAAACTGCAATCGGTTGATCGTTCGATAACAATGTTTTTCTGGTTTGTGGGTACCGCTGTTTTGTCGGTTTGGTTCGTTTTTCGTGATCCAGCATTTGATCATCGGACATTGGTGATCGGTGCACTATTGCCTGACATCATTGACGCAATCTGGGGTGGTGCTCGCGGATTTCATTCTGTAACTGCAAGCGTGTTGGTGTTGGTGATGGTGATGTTGGCAACGATCGGGCGACGGCCAATTCGTAAACGTCTGTTGGCAATTCCGATCGGAATGTTTTTGCACTTGATTTACGATGGGGCATTCAACAACACTCAAGTCTTTTGGTGGCCGTTCACCGGACTTTCGTTCTCGGGTGATCGACTTCCTGTAGTCGATCGGGGAATGCTGAATATTGGTTTTGAAGTAGCGGGACTGTTGATGTGTGCATTTGCGTGGAAGAAGTTCAATCTAAGTAATGCAACTCGCCGCAAGAATTTCGTGAAGTCAGGAACGCTGTCCGAATGAGCGGCTCGATCATCATCGTTCGCCACGGACGTACCGAGTTCAACGCAACTGGTCGTTTGCAAGGCCGAATCGATAATCCATTGGATGAGGTTGGGCTTGCTCAGGCCGAAGCGGTTGCTGCTTATCTGCAACCTGAGTTATTGCCCGACACGTTGTTTGTGTGCAGCCCGTTGTTGCGAGCACGACAAACGGCGACAGCAATCGTCAATCGAGTCGGAAGTTCATTTGACATTGATGAGCGATGGATTGAACTTGATTACGGCAGTTACGAAGGCTTGCGTCAAGCAGAAGTGCCGTCCGATGTGTGGCGCGAGTGGAAGAACGACAATGACTTTGCCGCGCCACAAGGTGAGTCGCTCAACCAAGTGCAGCGCCGAGTGGCTCTTGCTTGCGACGATTTGGCGCAACGACTGAATGGCCGCACTGCGGTGGTGGTGTCGCATGTGTCGCCGATCAAGTCGGCGGTCGCTTGGGCATTAGGGGTTGATGCGTCGGTTGGGTGGAAAACCCAGTTATCGACGGCATCGATCACCCGGATCTCGGTTTCGTCCACTGGGGCGGCGCTGACCGCGTTTAATGAAGTCGCCAGGTAGTGGCCACTCAATAGTTCAATGTCGCGACCGAAAATTTTGAGGGTTTCCCGAGCCGACCGATATGTGACCCTTCGGTAACTTTCGCTACGCTTACGAAGTCCGCACATTACGTGCCTTAACGAGGGGGAACCCCATGCCCGAAGCAGTCATTGTTGCTACCGCCCGCAGTCCGATCGGCCGCGCCAATAAAGGTTCGTTGGTGTCATTGCGCACCGATGAAATGGCCGCCCAGATCGTTCGCGCTTTGATGGCCAAGGTGCCATCGGTTAAAGGTTCTGACATCGAAGACCTCATCATTGGTGTGGGTCAGCCCGCTGGCGAAGCCGGTTTCAACTTGGGTCGCATGGTCGCCTTGTTGGCCGGTATTCCTGAAGCGCCTGGCGTTGTTGTGAACCGTTACTGCTCGTCGTCGTTGCAGACCATTCGTATGGCTGCTCACGCAATCAAGGCCGGCGAAGGCGATTGCTTTATCGCTGCTGGTGTTGAAGCCGTCAGCCGTTACCAGTTCGGCGCTGCCGACACTGCACCAAACCCCATCTTCAAGGGTCCAGGCGAGCGCACCAAACTACGCGCCCTTGGTGGACAGCCAGTATGGACTCCGCAGGATGGTTTGGCCGATGCCTACATGGCGATGGGTCAGACTGCGGAAAACGTCCGTGAAGTTGAAGGCGTGAGCCGTGAAGACATGGACTGGTTCGCCAAGCGCAGCCAAGACCTAGCGAGTGCCAACGTTTCAAACGGATTCTTCGATGCCGAAATTTCGCCGTTGACTCTTGAAGATGGAACTGTTGTTAGCAAAGACGATTGCCCGCGTGAAGGAACAACGCTTGAAGGTCTTGCTGGCTTGAAGCCCGCATTCCGCCCCGATGGTCAAGTCACTGCCGGTAACGCATGTCCGTTGAACGATGGCGCAGCCGCAGTCATGGTGATGAGCGATACCAAGGCCAAGGCTTTGGGACTCACTCCACTCGCACGTTTCGTGTCGAGCGGTGTGTCGTCATTGAACCCCGAAATTATGGGACTCGGACCTGTTGAAGCCTGCCGTCAAGCAATGAAGCGTGCCGGTATGAGCATCAACGACATCGACTTGGTGGAAATCAACGAAGCATTTGCTGCGCAAGTTTTGCCGTCGGCCAAGCACCTCGGAATTTCGATGGACAAGCTCAATATCAACGGTGGAGCAATTGCGCTTGGTCACCCATTCGGCATGACTGGTGCACGCATCATGACCACTTTGATTCACGGCTTGCAGGCCACCAACAAGAACGTCGGCATGGAGACCATGTGTGTCGGTGGCGGCCAGGGCTTGGCAATGATCATCGAGCGCATGAGCTGAACTAAAAAACCATTGGTGTTTCTGGTGGCGAGAATGTGCGGTAAACCGTACATTCTCGCCACCAGTTTTTTTAAGGCAGTTTTTTTAAGCCGGGTGTAACTCAGGGAGTTTGCGAGCGAGCACTTGAGCAACTGAACCCATCAATAGGACGCATAAGCCAGCGATCGTGAACAAAGTGCGCGGTGCAACGTGCCCGTAGCCCCAGGTTGCCAATATCGCGACCGCAGCAGCAAGAAGTTGATTGCACGCGCCAGCGAGCCCCTGAGCGGCACTAGCGCGACCTTCAGGCGCCCCTTCAGCCAATAAACCTTGACCTGCTGGCGACCCGGCTGCCTGAGCGCATGATTCGATCATGCCCAGCAAAATCGGAATCAGTGGAACGGCGAACCAGCCATATAGCGCGGTGAGTGGGGCGACAAACAGCATCGAGATGAAAGCGACTTTTGTTTTTCCACGGCGGTCAGCAAGTCGTCCGCCCACGCGCGACAACAAGACAAAGGGCAATGCGTATGCCGCCAAACTCAGGCCCACCACAATGTCGGATGCGCCAATGTCGGTCAGGAAGCGATCCCATAAAGCGTCATACATGCCGACGGGAAGTGCGAGTGACGACAACATCAAGATCGGCACAAGTACCGACCGTTTCTTTAAGAGTCCAAAGGCAAGGCGTTGACGATCAGTTGAGTGGGGCAGTGTCGGAAGGTGCTGAGTGCTCACGATGAAGAGAGAAATAAACGCGGCAATCGAAAAGATGATGAAGGGCCAACGAAGCCCTAATGGTCCAACTAAGAAACCACCGATGACTGGCCCGGTGACAAAGCCGGCCAGTGCCGCTCCGCCCATCGCTCCAAGTCGTTCAGAAACACCTTCGTCATCTAGTGATGCCATTAAGGCGCGCGCTGGGGGTAAGAACAAGCCACTCGCTGCGCCAGAAACTAAGCGCGCCAAAACGAAAATGATCAATGATGAGCCACCAGCGAAAAGTGCGTTGCCAACGACGGCAAGAGTTGTTCCAATAATCAAAAGGCGTTTGGCATGACCGCGGTCGGCGTAAGGCGCAATCAGAATTTGCATGACGAAAGAAGCCAGGAAACCGGCAGCGGCAATGAACCCCAGACCTCCGTCAGAAAAATGGAATTCATCTTGCAAGTTGCCCATGAGAGCGAAGATGACACTTCCGCCAGCTTCCATGGCAAATACGGCGCCAAGTAAGACACGTTCAGTTTGGCGAATGCTGGTCATAAAAAGGGTGTGCGTTGAAGAAGTAGTTACGCGTGATTCGACAACGAATGAATCACTGCATCGCTCAGGCTAGGCCATGCAACAAGCGCTTCGGCTGACCATTCATCAAAGTTGCGATCAGTTAACGCAATCAAACCAGTGTTGATCGTTGGATCGATCCACATCATGGTTCCCGACCCTCCGAAGTGTCCAAAAGTTTGCGGCGAATTCATTGAGCCCGTCCAATGCGGCTGTTTATGATCGCGAATTTCAATTCCGAGACCCCACGGGTTTGGTTTATACGAACCAAGGCCTGGTATGACTCCACCAAGTTCTGGGTATTGAACAGCGACTGCATCCTGCGCGGTGGCATGACTGATCAAAGTTGGATTCATCAGTTCTTTCATGAACAACGTCATGTCGTGAACTGTGCTGAAGATTGCGTAGGCGGGTGATGCTTTGAGAGACGTGTCGCTCATGCCAAGCGGTTCGAAGATTGCTTCGTTCATGTAGTCGGCAAACATCAAGCCAGTGCGTTCGGCGACATGTTTCGCGGCGATTTCAATTCCGGTATTCGAATAGATACGACGCTTGCCGACTCCCATGATTGGTGTGGCGGTATCAAATCCATAACCCGAAGCGTGAGCAAGACAATGACGAAGCGTTGATCCCGGGGGACCAACTGCATCATCTAAAGAAACCGAACCTTCTTCAACGGCGATTAAGCATGTCCAACCGGTGATGATTTTCGAAATTGATGCCAATCGAAATGTGCGATCGGTTTCACCGTGTGTCGCAACAACTGAATCATGGTTGATGACAGCAGCGGCCGCATGCGGCACTGGCCACTCGTCAATAGTTGCGAGAATCGAACTGAGTAATGAATCAGGCAAAGCCGGCAGAGCGTATGAGTTCAGAAACCCCAAACGCTAAGTCAAGACTCTGACGGGCGTTCAACCGCGGATCGCATACGGTTTGGTAACGCACGTCAAGGTCGGCGTCGGTGAGATCGTCGGCGCCACCGAGACATTCGGTGACATTGTCGCCAGTAAGTTCAACGTGAATGCCGCCTGGCCATGTACCTTCGGCACGGTGTGCGGCAACGAAGCCAGTGATTTCACGAATGATCTCGTCGAAGTGACGGGTCTTGCGACCACCGACTGAAGTGAAGGTATTCGCGTGCATCGGGTCGCACGCCCAGACCACGGGATGTCCGCTTTCACGAACGGCGCGAAGTAATGGACGAAGCGATTCTTCAACCTTGTCGGCGCCCATGCGACTAATCAAGGTTAAGCGACCAGGAATTTGTGCTGGATTGAGTTTTTGACACAGATCGAGAATGAAATCAACTGTGGTTGATGGGCCGATCTTGCAACCAAGAGGGTTGCCAACACCGCGCAAGAATTCGATGTGCGCACCATCGAGTTGACGAGTGCGTTCACCAATCCACAACATGTGGGCTGAGCAGTCGTACCAGGCACCAGTCAGCGAGTCTTGACGTGTGAGTGCTTCTTCGTAACCGAGCAGCAGTGCCTCGTGACTTGTGTATACATCGGCTTCGTGAAGCGCCGCGGTGTTCTCGGTGTCGACACCACAGGCATGCATGAATCGCAATGCGCGTTCAATGTCGGTCGCGACTTGTTCGTAGCGCTGACCTTCGGGACTTGAACCAACGAATTCTTGAGTCCAGGCGTGCACGCGCGACAAGTCGGCAAAGCCGCCCTTGACGAAAGCGCGCAACAAGTTCAGCGTTGCTGCCGACTGGTGGTATGCCTGCACGAGACGATCGGGGTCGGGGATACGTGCTTCAGCGGTTGGTGCAGGATCGTTGACGATGTGTCCACGGAATGATGGGATTTCGAGATCGCCAATCTTTTCGGTGTCGGCACTGCGAGGCTTGGCGAATTGACCAGCGATACGACCGACTTTGATGGTGGGGACACCAAGGCTGTAGGTGAGCACGACAGCCATCTGCAAAATGACGCGCAATTTCTCGCGGATGTTGTTGGCCGAGAACTCATCGAAACTTTCGGCGCAATCGCCAGCCTGCAACAAGAACGCGTTACCTGCACACACTTGAGCAAGTGAATTTTGCAAGGCTCGGGCTTCACCAGCGAACACCAATGGGGGATACGAGGCGATCTGCTTCAATGAGCGATCAACGGCGCTCTGATCGGGCCATTTCGGCTGCTGTACAGCAGGAAATGACTGCCACGATGAAGGGGTCCAAGTATTGGCCATAAAAAAAGCCTAACGACCCGAAGGCCAAAGCCATCGGGTC
>WLMQ01000008.1 GCA_009700145.1 Actinomycetota bacterium | reverse complement strand
TTCACCAATGATGTCTTCGAGGGTGGTGACTTGGTAACCCTCCATGGCTGCCTGCAAAGCATTAATGGGATCGGCTTCTGTCACGATGACTCGAGCACCTTGACCGCGCAACGCCTGTACACAACCCTTACCAACATCACCGTAGCCACAAACAACGGCTACTTTGCCGGCGATCATGACGTCAGTTGCACGACAGATTGCGTCGATCAACGAGTGACGGCATCCGTACAAGTTGTCGAACTTTGATTTGGTAACTGAGTCATTGACATTGATCGCGGGGAACAACAACTCGTTGCGCTCGAACATCTTGTACAAGCGCATCACGCCAGTGGTGGTTTCTTCGGTCACACCCTTGATGCCCGCAGCCATACGTGTCCATTTAGTTGGATCGGTCTTGAGGCCGCGCTGCAACAGGCCAAGAACAATTGCTAACTCGGCGTTTGATGCAGTCGTCGGATCGGGAACTTCGCCCGACTTCTCGTACTCAACACCCTTGTGCAACAAAAATGTGGCGTCGCCACCATCGTCGAGAATCATGTTTGGTCCGTCGCCATCGGGCCACATCATCATTTGTTCGGTGCACCACCAATACTCTTCAAGTGTTTCGCCCTTCCAGGCGAATACAGGTACACCTGACGGATTGTCAACAGTTCCGTTTGGACCAACCGCAATAGCGGCCGCGGCATGATCTTGAGTTGAGAAAATGTTGCACGATGCCCAACGAACTTCAGCGCCGAGTTCAACCAAAGTCTCAATCAGCACAGCAGTCTGAATGGTCATGTGCAACGAACCTGAGATGCGTGCACCCTTGAGTGGTTTAGTGACGCCGTATTCTTTGCGCAACGCACGAAGACCGGGCATTTCATGTTCGGCAAGATGGATTTCTTTGCGGCCAAATGGGGCCATCGAGAGATCGGCGACGCGGAAGTCTTTGCGATCGGCAAATGAAGTGGACATGGTTGGGCTCCTTATGAGGTCATTGACATGATGTGCATTACACGGGGTTGCGCAAACAACGATGTCGACCGAAGGTCGCACCTTGTCTTGCGCTATCCCGGGCCGGGGCCTGCTGGCACCGATCTGTCAGCCCGATGTCACGAGTGTAGACCGCTTAAAGTCGGCCTTTGTGACACTGTCACCCATGACACGCCCGATTCAGCGTCCGGTGGTCTTGACTCCGCCAGCAGCGATCTTGGCCATGATGCGCTCATGTTCACCCGATGAAACAACCTCTGACTCGTCAACCAACATCACGGCGATACCTTCGCGGATGCTGTAACGCCGCTGCAAACGCGGGTTATACAAGGCGTCCTCATCATCAAGCATGTACAAAACGCCTTTATCAACGGGGCACGCTAAGACATTTGCTAATTCGGGATCGATGGGCATGAGAACTCCTTGTTCAGACTGAGGTTATTGCCGCAAGTAACTCGGCCACACGATTATCGCATTCATCGCGATCCGGGGCTTCAAGATTGAGGCGTAAAAGTGGTTCAGTATTCGACGGACGCAAGTTAAACCACCATGGTCCGCAATCTACCGTGAGGCCGTCAAGACGATCTTGCGGGAACGCCCCAAACTTCTGAGATACCGACTCAATGACGACAGCGGGATCGTCTACTTGAGTATTGATTTCACCGCTTGACGAGTAACGCTCGTACGAACGACGAATTTCGCTCAGAGGTTCTCCGACACGACTCATTTCTTCAAGCATCAACATCGTGGCAATCAGTCCGCTGTCGGCACGGTAGTTATCTTTGAAGTAATAGTGAGCCGAGTGCTCGCCCCCGAAAACTGCTCCGGTTTCGGCCATTATTTGCTTGATAAACGAATGCCCCACTTTGGTGCGCACTGGCACTCCACCATGTTCGAGAATGACTTCTGGGACAGCACGACTACAAATGAGGTTGTGCAAAATGGTGGCGCCAGGACTTTTACGCAACATGCTTGTCGCCAAAATTCCGGTTGTCGTTGAGCCCGAAAGTCCACGACCAAGTTCGTCGGTGACAAATACTCGGTCGGCGTCGCCGTCAAAAGCTAAACCAATATCAAATCCGCCAGAAGAAACGCGGGCTTGCAAGTCGCGCTGGTTTGCTGCTTGCAAAGGATCGGCAGGGTGATTCGGGAAGGTTCCGTCGAGTTCGCCATACATAACTTCAAGTTCAAGGCGCGGCAAACGTTCAAACACAGCTGGTACAACAAGTCCGCCCATTCCGTTGGCGGTATCGGCAACAACACGCATCGGTCGAATTGCGGCCGGATCAATAAAAGACACCACGTGATCAACGAACGCCGAGAGCAAATCACGTTCGGTAGTTCGGCCAGCACGCGCCGCCTTGGCAGGCTTCAGACCATCAAGAATTTTCTGGGCAATGTCTTTCACCTCGGCTAAACCGGTGTCGACGCCGACCGGTCGCGCTCCCGACAAACACAACTTGATTCCGTTGTATTGAGCTGGGTTGTGCGATGCAGTAAACATCGCACCAGGTGCGTCAAGCTTGCCAGCCGCAAAATACAACAGGTCGGTTGATGCCAGACCGATGTCGATGACATCAACACCTTGCTCCATCAAACCTTGGGCAAATGCCGCGACCAATTCAGGTCCAGTCGGTCGCATGTCTCGCGCCACGATCGCCACGCTGGTCTTGGTGAATTGTGCAAATCCGACACCCAATGCGTACGCCACTTCGGCGTCGAACTGATCGGGAACGGTGCCTCGAACGTCGTACGCCTTGACGATCTGATCGAGTGAAAATTTAGATGACATGACGGGCTGAACCCTATCGCTGACTGTTTAGGCCCCGCAGGGATTTCAGGGTTTCCCCTGCTCAGAGGGCTATTAAGACTTCTTTTGGACGCCGATCTCGACGCCACATCACGACTAGAGCAACGAACCCAACAATCGTCAATAAATAGGCGAAACGGTCCACAAAACTGGCCTTGAAATGCATTGAAACATGAGTCGATGTCGGCACGACCACCATCATGTTCGGAGCAACGCGATACGGGCCTTTGGCACCAGACACTTGCCAGTTCGGGAAATAACTCACTCGAACTAACACTGGAACACCAACTTTGTCGACCGAGAAAGACACTGAGTCCTCGCCGATCTTGACATCGGAAACAACTGCCGGTTCAACTTTGGTCGGCACGATCTGTTGCACTGGCTTCACAACATCTACTTTTCGCGAGTCAGATCCGGGTTCGCCTTCGCGTACCGACATATCGACTGCCACATCGATGCGTTGCCATTCCTTCGGACCACCCGCAGCAGGAAGTGCGTCCCACTCAGTTCGATTTTGCAACCAACTAGATCCGAGCTCAAGCCAACGTTCTCGCAAGTCGCCCGATCGTTCATTCACTACGACTGGCAAAGTGTCGAGCGAGACAACGATGTCAGCATGACCAACTGAATAAATATGCCATGGTCCGCTGGTTTCAAGGGCCGTGAGTCCACCACCGTTAGCAGCAACTTCATCAGCTTTCGCAATCGCTTCCGGAGTCACCGCCATGTAATAACTAATTCCGAGTTCTTGCATATACGACACGCCAACCGCGGCGTCGTTATTGACATACCGCAGTTCACGCACTGGGTTCGACGATTGCTTTGACATCGCTCCAGCTGCCAAGAAGTGATACGGAGTCGTACCAGCTGCCTCAAAGAACAAACCCTCGCTTGATCCGATACAGCCATCGGTCCAGAAAGGCAACAACATCAATGCCATCGTTGTTCCGTACTTGTCGTTTCCACCAAAGTTTTCCCATAACGCGCGACCGCAACCACGCGTATCACCGATGCTCTTCATAGTTTGAATCACGCCGTAGTACTCGCCATACGACGATCGGCCCTCGTAACCCGAAAAGTTCCAGCGCGCCCATCCATCAACAAAACCCTTACTCGCAGCTTTTCCTTCAAATGGGCCCCATGTGTATTCGGCGCCCTGACCTTCATCTTTCACGTGACCAAACGGAAGTACTTGAAAGCGGAAACCAAGAACAATCAGCACAATAAATGCCGATGCGATTGCAGTGATCGTTCGAGCGTTGAACATTTGCTTTGTTGATTGCGTGTTTTCAACAAATACTTCCAAGTTCCGTGCCGAGCGTTCATGTTGCGCGTAACGCACAATGAAAGAAACGAACTCAATGACACCGATACCCGCGAGCAAGTAGCGACACATGTTGAACATCGGCAGCAGACGAGGGTTCCATAACAATCCAATGATCGGCAAGCTGTCATTAAACAAATAGACAAATGCTGCGAACACGAGCGCTGTCACGCCTAGCCAAATACCGGCCACATTTCGTTTGACGATCATGGCAGCAAATCCGATCATCGCAAAAGTCAAAATAAAGACATTCCAAAATGGCGGCAGTGCGAAAAACATGCCCCAATACGAAGTGAATGAACCATTGCCTGGTTCACCCTTATATTTCATATCGGTCATGTATGCATGGTTCAACAAGAACGGCCCAACCCAAAATGCTGACAGCAGAACTCCTGAACCTGCAGTGGTGATGAACCAGCGAACCTTGGCTTTATCGAGCCACAAGAGCGCCATCAGCACAAGGCCAACAACGACATAAATTGCCACGATGCCGTGACACAAAACAGCAAGTGCCATAAAGACCGCAGCCTTGACGCGATGTTTGCCAGTTTGTAGTCCGTTGGCAAAAAATCCGAAGGCCAACATGGCAAATGACAGCGCTACCGAAAACGAATATTCGCCGGCCATGGTTGACGCGACATTGCCTCCGTAAATCGTGTAGCTCTCATCAAGTAGATACACCAATCCCACCATCGCGAACAGTTCTGGAATCGGGAATGCAAATTTTGCCAGTCGACCAAAGGCCCAACAACAAGCGGGCAACGTCACGATGCCTGCCACCGCAACAATTTTGAATGCAATGCCGTACGGAAATACGAAATTCAAAATCACGATGAATAAAGCCGGCACCACCATGTAGAAGCGGTAAATCGGAAAACCGGAATACCAATCCATCGACCATCCGTTGAGCTTCCAAGGCAAGAGGTGGTCACGTAAATACGCTGGCCCCCAGACATGTGCGCCCATGTCTCCGCCAGTAGGTGTGGTGTCTGTAAAAACCAACGATGGTTGCACAACCTTGATTGCAATGATCGTGCTGATACCGACTAGCGCGACACGAATCCAGAACGTGATGAGACGCTCACGCTCCCAATCACGAAAGGGATTCCAGCGATCGCCGCTCATTTTCTGCGCCAAACTGCCGATTTCATTTGCAGATTGGGCGGACTCAATTTCAAGATCATCCATATCAATCTCTATCTTGCCACCTCAGCCCTACCGAGACGCGAGCAACAGCCCAGTTGCATTAAATGCGATGTGGGCAAAAACCGACATCCCAAGACGGCCAGTACGTTGAAAACAGATCCCCAGAACGATCGCAAAGGCAAAAAGACCGGGGAGTTCAACTGGCTGTAAGTGAATGAGAGCGAACCAAGCAGCCGCAATAACGAGCGCCAACCAATCGTTGAGACGACTTTGTAACGCCTGCAAAATCAAACCGCGGTAGACCAATTCTTCGATAACAGGCGCCCCAAGAGCAACCACAAGCACGAGAACCACAATCCATCCGCCATGCGCCTTATCCCAGAGATCTCGAGCCCGTTGTTCTATCTCGCTACTGGAAAATGTCTCGGGCCAAATTCGTTGCAGAGGCCAGTAGACCGCCGGGACTAAGAGCAATTGACTCGCGACACCTAGCGGTAATCCAGCAAGGTCAATCCAACGCGTCCGAATTTTATAATCATTTTGAAACCGACCCTGACCCCAGCGTCGACTCACAATCATGAGCATCACCACAAACGGGATCCACAAACAAAAGATCGATAAAACCGTCAGCGATATTGGCCAACTGTCCGATTTCTCGCCGCCGTGATCCGTCAGGGAGATGAGTACTCCTTGCAACGGCAATGCCGCAACATAAGCCAAGAGCCAAGCAAAAGCCGCAACGCCAACCGTAAAGCGGGTGGCGTTAGTCGCCGGATGAGATCGCGTCATTGACCGAGTTAGCCAGCCAAGCGATGCACGAAAGGAAGGACTTCGGCCCGACGCCGATCATCAAGAGTCCAGCCATTCGGCGGGGCAAAACGTTGCCAATGCTTGTCACACAATTCGTAGACGTGCATATCTCGTTCATCTTGGATGTGGTTAATCCAAATCACCGATGTGTTGTACTGAAACGTTAAAGAAATGTGGGCGGTCTCCCGACAGCCACTACGAGTGCACGAACGCATCCCAAAAAGGTATGGGATTTGCGAGTGCCTTTGGTGGATAGGACCGGCTGACTGACCCGCTGACTGAATCCGAGGTCTTCAGGGCGACTGTGACTTCTAAAGCGTCGAGACACCCAAACTGAACGGTGCCCGACCCACCGAGTGTCGCTGCTCGGTCGTATCATGGCGGAATGAGCGAGTCCACTCCTCCCCCTCCGCCACCGTCGCCCGCGCCATCGTCGAGCAACAACCCCAATCGCAAGTTGGGTCACTCACAGTCGCCTAAGGATGCCCCGACTCCTGACGGAAAACCTGCTGGTCGTCCGTCGTTGCCCAAGTGGTCGCCGTGGGTGTTGCTTGGTCTGATTTTGGTCCTCATTTTTGGACCACAGCTTCTCCCTGGACCCGACCGCGAAAAATTGGGCTTTGAAGAGTTCATCACGCAAGTCACCAACGGCAAAGTCGACGAAGTCAAACTCAATAACTCGACGCTCACCATCACCGGTACGTTCACGGATGGCAGTTCGTTCTCGACGACTGCGCCTCCAGGGTTTCCCAACGAGAGTGACCGCGACCTTCTGCGTACTCAAGGAGTTGATTTCAAGCCGAGCACTCCACAATCAAATTGGGTGATGAACCTCATTCCCCTCCTCTTGCCATTTATTTTGGTGATGGGCTTTTTGATGTGGATGAATAAGCGTGCTTCGGGACAAATGGGCAACATGATGTCGATTGGCCGTAGTCGTGCCAAGGCTTATGACGCCGATCGCCCATCAACGACTTTCGCCGACATCGCCGGATACGAAGGTGTCAAAACCGAAATCAAAGAAGTCGTTGATTTCTTGCGCATGCCCGAACGCTTCAAAGAAATTGGCGCCAAAGTTCCTAAGGGAATGCTGCTCGTTGGTCCTCCAGGAACTGGCAAGACTTTGTTTGCCCGTGCCGTCGCCGGCGAAGCGGGCGTTGGCTTTTTGTCGGTCACCGGTTCTGACTTCATGGAAATGTTTGTCGGCGTTGGCGCTAGTCGCGTCCGTGACTTATTCCAACAGGCTCGCAAGATGGGTAAAGCCATTATCTTCATCGACGAAATTGATTCAATTGGTCGCAAGCGTGGAGCCGGTCTTGGCGGAGGTCACGACGAGCGTGAGCAAACGTTGAACCAAATGCTGTCCGAAATGGATGGGTTTGAAACTTCAGAAGGCATCGTCATTTTGGCGGCCACCAACCGACCCGATGTACTCGACCCAGCATTGCTTCGTCCTGGTCGCTTCGATCGTCAGATTGTTGTTCCGTTACCCGAATTTGAAGAGCGCGCTGCAATCTTGCGAGTGCACAGTCGCGACAAGCGCATGGGACCCGATGTTGACCTCGACACGATGGCCAAGGGAACTCCTGGTATGAGTGGTGCCGACCTCGCCAACTTGGTGAACGAATCTGCCTTGTTTGCGGTTCGTCGAGCAAGCGCTCAGATTGAGCGCATCGACTTTGAGTCGGCCCGAGATCGCATCATGATGGGGGCCCGTCGTGACTCACTCATTTTGTCGGCTGAAGAAAAACGCGTCACGGCATACCACGAAGGTGGCCATGCAATTTTGGCAACAGTGTTACCGCACGGAGATGCGTTACACAAGGTCACAATTCTTCCCCGTGGCATGGCCCTCGGAGTCACACAAACACTTCCCGAAGAACGTCACAGCTTCTCCAAGGACTACATCCTTGATCGCATCTGTATGGCGCTCGGCGGGCGCGTCGCCGAAGATCTCGTTTTCCAGCAGCAAACGACTGGCGCCTCAAATGACCTCGAGGTCGTCACTGGTCTTGCTCGTCGCATGGTGCGCGAATGGGGCATGAGTGACAAAGTCGGCCCGATGGCTTGGCACAATCAACAAAATGTCTTCCTTGGTGAAGATCTCATGACTGGTGGTCGCGAATACAGCGACGACACCGCCCGTTTGATGGATGAGGAAATCAACGCCATTTTGCGCAAACAAGAAGTTCGGGCAACCGAATTACTGACCAAGCACCGAATTGGCCTTGACCTCGTTGCTCAAGCACTGCTTGATAAAGAGACGATTGACGGCGACCTTGTCAATGCATTAGTGCAACAAGGTCTTGACGGCACGACACAATTTCCAGTCAGCATCACCGAGTAAATACAGCAACTGAAATTATTGCAGGTCACGAACCGACGCAATGTCAGCCCATAAATCAGTTGCGCTCACTGGTCCCAGAAATGACTTGTGAACGATGCCCCGAGCATCACTCACGACTACCGTCGGGACTGCCTCGATGTTGTACTTGATGTGCAGTTCCTTTTTGTTGGAATATTCAATTTCAACAACCGACACATTCTTACTAGCCACAACTTGCGCTTTTGCCAACATATCTGCGCATGCATGACACGACGCTGAGGTAAACACCGCAATCATCCACTCGTGTTGGGAAGTTGGAAAGTCAGTTCGGTCGATTTGGGTTGGAGCAGAAAAAACTTTTTGCGTTGGAGCATCAATAACGCGCCTTTGTCGAATGACCAATGCCGTAACTGCCACAACGGCACCAATGGTCAGAGCAATAACCACACTGGTCACGATGCCGGCATTTCAGGAATAGCCAATGATCCACTTCGTCCACGCAAAGTAGGCGTTCGCTCAAGTCGCCGCTCAACCAATATCAGCTGATCACTCACGACTTCTAGTTCACGACCAAAGGCCAACGGATCAACCAAGTCAATCAATAGCAAACCGTTGGCAGCAATAGGGATATCGCTGAGGCCAGCAACTGGCTCTTCACCACCTGGTCCCACCGAGTACACCGTGACAACTCCATCGGTGGGCGATGTATTGAGAACAATTAATACATCTTCAATTGCAATCGTTGTTGAAGTTGGAACGCTCCACCGCATCGATTGAAAACCTCGTTGAACTCCAAGCACTGCAGTCGTCGCCACGCTCGTACCGGCCGGCTTGGTCAGAATACGTTCAACAACCAACTGGGCACCCGACTGACCGCTGACTGCGCCTCCGTGCGGCCCATCGGGCAGCCCAACAATTGCCGACACATCAAATGGCACCACATCATGAGCGGGGATCGTCAAAGTGGTCGGCTGTATTGATGCAACTGCAGGGTCGAGGCCAAGGATGACCACATCTGCCAACGCATCTTGATCTGTCGGATTAAAGATCATGTACGTTTCGGAAATACCCGCACCCTTTTCGCCATCAGCAAACCACCACTGATCAGATGTTGATGGACTCCCTAAAGTCAAGACATGACCAAGACGCCCCGCACCTAAGTACTGCTGATCTTTTGCCGCCACGATCCGTCCAGATGTTGCAACAACGCTGATCGCCAAAGTCCGTTCATCACGAAATCCTGATTCGGGAATATTCAAAACTCGTATTGATTGAGCAGGAATAACAAATCCTTGAAGATTCGTCGGCGTACGTTGACCATTCTCGGTTGCAACTTCAATATTGACTATTGCCGGCGACAAATACGGATTAGTCAGGATCAAACGAAGGTCTGATGACTCTGCCGAAAATCCATCGGCGAAATACCACTGATCAGATGTTCGATTCGCGCAAGGAGAAACTGCCGCACCAGCCGGATGAAGAGCCCGCTGCTCAACGCTGGCTGCCGAGTCATTAAGTTCGACGAAAGCACTTGCATACTGCGCTGAAACCAATGAGTTGATATCTATCACTAACTGCGAGCGCGGGTCGGCGTTAATTTGTTGGGTGATTGGCGCTTGATCGCTCGTCAAAATTGTCAATAGACCAGTCACTGGAGTTTTGAGCGGATTAGAGATGACAACTTCACCGCCGTACGTGCCGTTGTCGCTTTCTCCTGCTGCCGATGTACCGGCACAAAACCAAGTGTTCGTCACCGATTGATTGTTGCGCATAATCGCTGGCGTACCCGGCAACACCGAATTGGAGAACACCGCATTGCTCGTCTCGCCTGATTTTCCTGACATGTTGATTGCGAGTCCAACAATCAATATGAGAGCAACGTACAAACCGAGTCGCCGATTCATGATTCAACCGTTTCTGAATTGTTGCCCGACAACGAAACGACTGACTGCATCTCGGCTGCAGCAAATTTTAGTCGGACCTGACGACGGCGCAAGTTTGGTTGCAGTATCCCGACGACAACACTGGCCCACAACAACAACTGCATGATGATCCACAAATAGCGACTCACTGGGTTGGAGTAATTTAATTGAGCAGTTCCCCCCACACCTGTTTCGTAATGCATCACCGTTCCAAATGATGCTTGGGGCTTGATGGACTGACCGTCAATTGACAAAGTCCATCGAGAATCAAACGGAACTCCTAAATGGAATCGACCAGCAGGCAACTCTTGAGTCGGACTTGACCAACTTGTCGTGCCATTCAATGCAGTAAGCGAACCCGTCAGCTCGGTTGCCACCAATGCCTCGGATCCACCTTCACTACTTTGTTGCGCAGCCGCAGCACTGAGCATCCCTGTCAGTGGAATCCACTGCGAATTCTCAAAAATCATCATGCTTGACGGACCATAGACATTGTGTAAATCCAACTGCTCAGCAAAGGCTTCACGAAGACCAAACGGCAAGGGCAGCGGTGAATTACTTGTTGAACGAACTCGATCAAGCAATGGGATGACGATGTAACGGATGCCCAGTGGAGCCATCAATCTTCCGACCCGATTCGTTGATCCCATCGCGACGGCATCAAGTAAAGGCCGAATCAAATTATCGGCATCATCAGCCATCGATGACACCTGATTCAACATGGTCATATCGCCGTTTTGCACAACGGCATACGCCAATCCATCGTCATAAAGATGTTGATCCGATGTCACCAAGCGAGGATCGCCTATCACTAGAACCCGATAATCACCTTGACTCGTATCTCCGAGTAGTTCTTTCATTTGTTGAGCCAAAGTAATCGAAGGCTGCTCCCAATGGCCATTAGAGGATGCGGCCGCAACGGGCAACAATCCGAGCGGGAGAGTCACGAGTGACAACAGCGCCAAAGGTTGGCGCCAACCAAAGCGACCACCACGCACGTCAATTCCAAATGCCATCACGATGATGGCTGCACCAATTGCCATGCAGCTCGCAACCGGTGCCAACAAAATTCCAGTTTCAGGAAGGCGCAATGGAAGGTGGTTGCCAGAATTCAGCACGGCCAAAGCGATAGAAACGATTGACAAAATCGCCGCCCGCGAAGCCCAAATAAATCGAGAGTTCTTTGACACCAATGGTGCAACGAGTAGAGGCACATACAGCAACACAATGAGTCCACCGAGAGCTGCGGGACCAATTCCGAAACGTAAGACATCCCACAATCCGAGATTTTCTGGAGAATGAGTTGGCGCGCCAACAATTGCGCTCCATCCATCGTGCGATAAATAGCGAGTGATCCACGGCATGTTGAGAACAACTGCTGCTGCTGTCGCACTGATAGCACCCGCAAAACCCAAACCAGCCGCCCGCGTCGAACCGCCCGAAATCGCCGCAGTAAGAAGCCACAACAAAGCACTCAATAAGACAACAAAAACAACGCTTGGGCTAAACGCCATCGTCACACCAAAGAGCAATGAAAGCTTGGCGACGAGACGAATTCTCTGCTTGGTTGACCGATGGTCAACGACGTCGCCTGGTTCATCATCGATAATTGAACGACCGATGCCGCCGAAAGACCGGATGAGGTGCAACGCCCATGGAACAACTGCATAGGCAATCAGTACTTGATGTCGACCACTTGCAACTGCGGCATACGGAAGAGGAACCGCGGCATAAGCAATGACGCCAACAATGCGCGCTCGTTCATGAGCAACGACAGCACACAACGCCGAAACGCCCAACCAGCCAATGGGGATCAACCCAATGGTGATCAAGGTATGCAAAAGACCCATATGCCCAAGAGTGATCACTCCACCGAGGGCAATGAGACCTGTACTCGTTGGCTGGGCAGTTGTACTTCCAAGATCTTGAGCCCACCAACCACTCAAATATTGGTGCACCAATTCACGCGGAGACTCGGGCAACGGCAATAGGTCGCCGACCGAGTGAACTCCGTTACTCCACAATTGGCGACCACCGAGAAACAGGAAGACGCCAAGTACACCCCACGCTGCCATGACCCACGTGTCTCGCTCTCGCGATGTGTTCACCTGACTTCTGAGATTCATCGAGGGGGCAAACCGACGATGACGAATCATGCGTTTCCAACGCACGCTTCCCCGCACCTGCAGCTCGACAACCTCATGGTCTGGTACGCGACGCAGTAGGCGTACTCGCGAACGACGCCGAGAGATACGGCCAAAACTTGTGACAAGACTGGATAAACCACCAAGCACTGCGATAGTCCGCTGCCATCGTCCTCGAACTACTGCCCCGATTGCTTCGAAGAGAGAAAGAATAACGAGAAGAGGTAGCACAATCGGCAAACGACGCGCTCCAGTCAATGAAGCGACTGTGGTGATTCGATGCCGTTCGGCTTGACGTTCGAGTGTTACCGAATCACGACTGCGGGTTGCCAAACGCTCAACAATTATTGCTTGATGGCGTGCCGTCGCTGCCGGAACGACAACGACTCGAGCCCCAGACAAGTGAGCCCGCCAACAAAGGTCAAGGTCTTCGCCAAAGAATTCAATGGAGGGTTCAAAACCACCGAGTTCCCGAAAGAGGTCGGCACGAATTAAAAAGCAGGCCGAGGGCAACACAAAAACATCGCGAACCGCATCGTGTTGTTCCTGATCGAGTTCGTGTGGCTCAACGTCACTATCAAGTTCACCAAACCAATCGCAATCAAATCCAACCGCCTGCAATCGCCGAGTTTCTTCCCATTCGACAAACTTCGGACCGACCATTCCGGCATTTGAGCGATACAACTCTTCGACGAGAATCCGCACAGAATCTGGAGCCAGAACCACATCGTCGTGCATCACCAAGAAAAAACCGCTGTCGCCCTCAACAAGGCGCAAAGCCGTATTCGCTGCGAGTCCAAATCCTGGATTGGCGCCAAGTTGATAAACGTGCGGTTGAGGCACCTCGGTGGTCGCGAAACTGGACTGCACAATCTCGTGCACGAGGCCTAACTCATCGGCATCGGAACCAGTCAACAACACCAAAACTTGAATTTTGGGATAGTCCTGAGCGACAATCGCTGCCAAGACCCCTTCTAAGGTCGATGTCGGTCGGTCGACGACAATCGCCACCACGACCCCTGGTGCGGCCAGCGCACTGGCTTCGGATGACGAAGTTGCCGCGGACAGAGTTGATTCCATCTCGTTTCCCACAGTGCGTGAAGGTTACTCGCCGATATTGGATACCTCAGGTCACCGCCGATGAGCCAGTTGAGCAAGTGGTTCGGGCAAAACTGGGATTCAGGTCCACAGTGCCGCTTCTGAGTAGGGTTAAAGGTCTTGACTACCAATAACGAGCCTCTGTCGGCTGAGACGTCCAACTCGCCACGAATTCCTCTCCCCGAGGGCACCTTGGCGGTCGGCGGAGGTCTGCTCGTTGCCGGAATCTCGAGTTATGCCTTTTTTAAGGTCGGTCAGGAAGCCCTCGGTAAAGAGCACTTCAAACCCATCGTCGCGTTGTGGTTCGCGACATTTGTTTTGGCCCCAGGATTCTTTTTGCCACTCGAACAAGAAATGGGCCGAGCCCTCGCCCACCGCCGCGCCCTCAACCAAGGTGGCCGACCTATCGTGGCAAGGATTGTTCCCCTCGGAGCAGCGATTGCCGGCATCATCGTGGCGGTCTTGGCAGGAGTGAGTTCGATTGCCACGCGCGAATTCTTTGAAGGATACGGTCTCGTCACTGCCGCCCTGATCATCGCCTTTGTTGCTTACGCGCCGACACACCTCGCGCGTGGGATTTGTTCGGGCCAGGGTCGTTTCGCGTCCTACGGAATCGTGATGGGTGCTGACGGATTCATCCGCATTGTTGGATGCATCATCCTGTGGCAGCTCGGGGTCACCAACGTTGGGGCGTACGCCATGTTGATCGCTCTCTCGCCGCTCTCTGGAGTACTCATCGTCTGGATGCGCGGCGATCTCAAAACCACCTCCGGTCCAGTTGCACCCTGGAGTGAAGTCACTCCCAATCTTGGTTGGCTACTCCTTGGATCTTTGATGGGTGCTGGTCTCGTCAATGCCGGGCCGATTGCGATCAATATTTTGGCAACCAAAGAACAGTCAACTTTGGTCACCGCCTTTGGTAACGGTGTCCTACTTTCTCGAGTACCACTTTTTCTCTTTCAAGCAGTGCAGGCGGCACTTTTACCTCGTCTCGCGCGACTTGCCGCACAAGGCGATCTTGCAGAATTCCGCAGTGGCTTTCGCAAACTCATGCAAGTAGTGATCGTCGTCGGAATCGTGGGAACTCTTGGCTCGTTTATTCTTGGGCCAGCATTGTTGAGAATCGTGTACGACGATGCCCTCGATCGCAGTTCGCTCAGCATGTTGGCATTGGGAAGCGCGTTATACATGGTCGCTTTAGCCACCGCTCAAGCGGTTATCGCTCTGAATGGCCATGCCCGCGTTGGTCTTGGTTGGCTTCTGGGCATGATTACTTTTATTGGTTGTACCTGGCTGGCATCAGACGATTTGTACTTGCGCGTTGAAATTGGACTCGTCGCAAGTTCGATTGTCGCTCTACTTGTCTTTACACAATCACTGCGACAGTTACTCAATGATGGAGCGAATATCAGCGCTGATTCATTGAGTGATGCACTATCTGACCGCCCCTTCGAGGCGTAAAACTGTCCCGCTATTAGGCGAGAGCAATACCGGCCTTCTTGGCCTCGAGTTTGAGATCGTGTTGCACCATCATGCGTACCAAACTTGGGAAGTCAACTTCAGGCTTCCAACCGAGTTTTTCGCGAGCCTTGCTTGAATCACCGATCAATAAATCGACTTCAGCAGGTCGGAAAAACTTCGGGTCCTGGCGCACATACGGATGCCAATCACCGATACCAGCTTCGACAAAAGCCAATTCGACGAGTTCTTCGATCGTGTGCGTTTCTCCAGTTGCGATGACGTAGTCATCAGGTTCATCTTGTTGGAGCATCATCCACATCGCTTTGACGTAATCGCCGGCGTATCCCCAGTCGCGTTTTGCATCGAGGTTGCCCAGCACAAGTTCTGATTGGAGTCCGAGTTTGATACGAGCCGCAGCATTTGTCACTTTGCGGGTGACGAATTCAACTCCACGGCGGGGACCTTCGTGGTTAAACAAAATTCCCGAGCAGGCCCACATGTCGTAACTCTCGCGATAGTTCACCGTGATGTCATGGCCAAAAACCTTGGCGCAGCCATATGGCGAGCGGGGGTGAAACGGCGTGAGTTCGGTCTGCGGAATCTGGCGGACTTTGCCAAACATTTCTGAGGACGAGGCTTGATAAAAGCGCATCTTGTTGTTGGTATTGCCGCCCACCATCCGCATCGCCTCGAGCATGCGCAAGACGCCCGTTCCAGTCAGGTTGGCCGTCAATTCGGCTTGATTCCATGACAATGCAACAAACGAAATGGCGGCAAGGTTGTAGATCTCATCTGGTTGCGCAACTTCCATTGCCTTCACCAACGATGGCAAGTCGGCGAGATCGCCAGGCACGATATTCACATACGGAAATTCGTCACGAAGTATGTCGCCTTTAGGGTTGTTCTGCCCTTTGACCATGCCGAAGATTTCGTAGCCCTTGCTATGCAAAAATTCAGCCATGTGCTGGCCGTCTTGACCAGTAACACCAGTGATAAACGCTCGGGGCATACGAACTCCTGAGATGGGCGATCGCTGGATCGCAACTGAACTGTCTTATCTTACGCTTTAGGACCTACGCTCGGCTTGATGTCTGGCAATCTTGTGGGTCTCTCGTGATCAAAGTTGGGGTAGATACAGGCCCACTCCATGGTCCGATGACCGGAGTTGGCCGCGCAGTTGAGGGTTTGGTATACCAATTGCGCCAGCACGTTGACGAGGTCGAACTGACTGAATATGTGTTGAGCTTTCGCGCCAAATTACACGCGAACACGCGACGACTCCCCTTTCCAGCCGGGATCACAATCAAGAGTTGGGGTCAACGCGACTTCCCGTCTGTTGAACGCCATCTGCCACACGTACATATTTTGCACGGAATGAACTATGTGGTCCCACCGACAAAACTGCCACGAATTGTCACGGTGTACGACTGCTGGGCACTTCTCAACCCGACTCAATGCTCACCAGTGATTAATCATTCAATGAATGCACTTCGACGATCCATCCAGACTGGTGCCGTCATCCATGCATCGTCATACGCCACATCTTCGACCTTGCACGAACTATTTCCGCAAGCCCGGATCGAGACAATTCACTTAGGCGCTCCACCCCGTCGCGATGTTGAGACAAGTATTCGACCGACCGCTACGACCGATTTCGGCAATGCACCTTTTATCGTGGCCGTCGGAACAATCGAGAAGCGAAAGAACTACCGCCGCCTCATTGAAGCCTTCGCTATTGGCGCACAGGAAATCCCCGAACTTCACTTGGTGATCGCAGGGTCTGCCGGAGATGACTCTCACGAGTTAGATCAATCGCTTGGATTGTTACCCAAAGAAGTCGGCCAACGAGTTCACCTCATCGGCCGCGTGTCTGACGAAAATATTGCCTGGTTGTATCAACACGCGACCGCGATGGCCTACCCGTCACTTGACGAAGGGTTTGGTTTCCCCCTGCTTGAGGCGATGTCTGAGCAACTGCCCATCGTCGGATCTACCCGCGGTTCAATTCCTGAAGTGGCCGGATCAGCGGCGCTACTTGTTGATCCTCTTGATGTCGACGCCTTGGCTGCAGCAATCACCAAAGTTGTCGCCGACTCGGGCCTTCGAACACAGCTTCAACATGCTGCTACTGAGCAGTACAACAAGTTCTCATGGGCCAAAACGGCCCAACAGTTGATCAATCTCTACACCGACCTCGTGAAATAGCGGTTGAAACGGAATAATGGAAACATGATTACTGTCCTCGCAGGTGGCGTCGGAGCTGCTCGTTTCTTACGTGGCCTCGTGCTCGAAGTCGACCCTGCCACTATTTGCGTTGTCGTCAATACGGGTGATGACACGATCATGCACGGCCTCAATATTTCGCCCGATCTTGACACCGTGACATACACCGTCGCCGACGCCATCGACCCCGAGCGAGGTTGGGGTCTTGCCAATGAATCGTGGCGCGTGATGGAATCACTCGCGCGCTATCAAGATGTCAAACCCGACAGTTCAACTGCCGCGGGAACCTGGTTCAACTTGGGTGATCGAGATCTTGCAACTCACTTGTATCGAACCGCCCGAATTGCCGAAGGTGCAACACTTTCGACAGTCACCCAAGAAATAGCCCAGGCATGGGGACTCATGTTCAACATGATGCCGATGTCGGATGATCAAGTTGCTACCAAAGTAGACATCCTCGAAGATGGCATTGCAGCAACGATTTCTTTCCAGGAATATTTCGTCCAGCGTCGACATGGCGTCCCGGTGACGGGCGTTGAGTTTGTTGGCGCAACGACCGCGATGCCAACCTTTATCAACAATTTGCACACTTCTGAAGCGATCATCATCGCCCCATCAAACCCAATTGTTTCTCTCGGACCGATCCGCGCACTTTCTGGAGTTGATGCCGCCCTCACGTTCAACCGCGATCGAGTCGTCGCAATTTCTCCCATCGTTGCTGGGGCGGCCCTCAAAGGCCCCGCTGATCGCATGCTTGTTGAACTTGGTCATGAAGCCTCCGTTGTTGGGGTCGCACGTATCTACGCTCCGATTTGCTCGACCTTGGTGATTGATCAACAAGATGAAGCCCTGCAAAGTGCGGTTGAACGCGAAGGCATGAAATGCGTCGTCGCTGACACGATTATGCGAACACCGCAAATCACTCAAGTCCTTGCCCGTAAAGTTCTACAAGCAGTCACATAAGGAGCACCATGAGCGAACAGAATCAACAACTCCGAATGACCGCTTGGGGTGTCACGGGCATAGGCGAAATCGTGCCAGGTGACCAACTAGGTGACGTCATCGTTGATGCGTGTCAAGCAGCCCCCAACGGACCGCTCCTCGACGGAGATGTTCTCGTCGTCACGCAAAAGATTGTGTCCAAGGCCGAAGGTCGTATGGTGCAAATTGACCCCGATGATCCGCTCTCTCACAAGGCTCTTGTCGAGGAAGAAGGAGTGCGAATTGTTCGCCGTCGAGGCGACCTCATCATTACCGAAACACGACATGGATTTATCTGTGCCAACAGCGGAATTGACTTATCCAATGTGGAACGTGGTTGGGCCGCCTTGTTGCCCATTGACAGCGATCGTTCGGCTCGAAGAATTCGTGACATTATTCGCGCCAAACTTGGAGTCTCCGTTGGAATCATCGTTTCTGACACTTTTGGTCGACCCTGGCGCAAAGGACTCACCGATGTCGCAATCGGAGTCGCCGGCATTGCCGGAGTTCTTGACCTTCGCGGCACTCCCGATGCCCTTGGACGCATGATGCAGGTCACTGAGGTTTCCATCGCTGACGAAGTCGCTTCAGCCGCCGAATTGGTGATGGGCAAATCAAATGGAGTGCCCGTTGCTGTCGTGCGCGGTCTGGACCCTTCGTGGTTGCGTGAATCTTCAATCAGCGAAATTGTCCGACCACCACAAGAAGATTTGTTCCGTTAACGATACTTGACTAGCCAGCTTTCGTGAGATTGATTCCATCAGCCAACGATGTCCAAGATGTCCAACCTAAATGCAAGCGTGCTCGTGACGCTGACAACGCAACTCGTTGCAAACTAGCCGTTGGTTTCGGCACGAAGTTGGCCGGTCTTCCTTCTCCGATCAGCGCCCACAAATCTTTGACATTCGTTTGTTGACCAGTACCAATATGCAAGAGCAATCCGCCACCTTTGGTGCATGCCCGTGAAGCTGCATCTGCGGCATCATCGACAAAGAGAAAATCACGAGTTTGTTTTCCGTCACCAAATATCGCTGGTTCGTTGTCTGTTGATTGTGCAAGAACAAACGCTGACACAACATTGTTATTAGGCTGCTGCCGCGGTCCGTACACCGTCGAGAGAGCCAATACGGTGAATTCAATGTCATGATCGCGGCGATATATTTCGCATAGTTCGATAATCGCTTTAGCGGTCACCCCAGGCAGACCAACGGGGTGACGTTCACGATCTTCTTTGATGGGCAACTCGCGCGCCGGTACCTCGCCGTACAAAACGCCAGCTGGTAAAGCGACAATTACTTTGCTCACTTTTGCCTGAACAGCTGCCTCAAATACTGAAATCGCAATTGCGTAACTCTTCGTGCAACCAACCGAGTCCTGCATGGTTGGAGTCAACAATGCAGTGACATACATCGCTTCAGGTCGGCGCAGACGAACAACATCGACAAATTCTGGAATCGTGACATCCAAAGTATGAATACGCAAGGCGCCATCGACAGCTGATGAACGCGCTGCTGAAAGATTCGCTAGAGAACCAGTTGATAAATCATCGACAACATCAACCTGTGCACCATCTAAAAGTAAGCGGTCAACAATGTGCGAGCCCAGAAAACCAGCGCCTCCGACAACCATGACTGCGCCGGGCTGCTTGGCAACGCTGCGCTGGGTCATAACCGCACTCTAAACGGCAGTTGGGTCAGGGACAAACGCATGTTCCAGCGTGGCACCTTCAGGAATCACGCCGGTGACACCGACAACTGTGTCGATGATTGTCGCTCGCTTTCCCACGGTTCCCATCACAATTGAATCGCGAACCAAGGCGCCTTCCTGGATAACAGCTCCAGCAAGAATCACCGAGTCGTGCACACTTGCTCCTGGGGCAACAACTGCACCAGAAGACACCAGGCTGTGCTCGATCAATGCAGTCGGATGAACGTCAGCACCACTCTCGACGCCCGGCGCAGACAACCTGCGGCGGACGCCATCAATCATGTCCAGGTTTGCTCGGCGATACGGCTCGGGACGGCCCGTATCAATCCAATAATCATCAGTCGCCATGGCAAACAAACGGCCATCAGCAACAATGAGCGGGAAGATTTCGCGTTCGATTGAAACTTTGCGACCAGTTTCAATACGTTGCAAAACCGACGGTTCAAGTACGTAGGTTCCGGCGTTGATCAAATTACTTGGGGCCGTTCCGGGCGCGGGCTTTTCAACAAATCGTTCAACGCGTCCACCCGCATCAATCGCCACCACTCCATAGGCCGACGGGTCATCGACTGGCGTGAGGTGAATCGTTGCTTCAGCCTGCTTAGCGCGATGGAAAGCGATTAATGAACCAACATCAAGATCGGTCAGTACATCGCCGTTGACAACCACAAATGTGTCGTCGATGCCGGCATGATCGGCAGCAAAACGAATTGCTCCTGCTGTATCGAGGGGTTCTGGCTCAACGGCGTAGTGCAGTCGCACACCAGCACAGGTCCCATCGGGGAATGCATCAATGAATGGCTCTGGTTTAAACCCGAGCCCAAGGACAACCTCGTCAATTCCCGCAGCCGCCAACATCCGCACCAAATTTTCAACAATGGGACGATGCCCAACGGGCAACATTGGTTTAGGAGTTGTAAATGTCAGTGGTCGCAGTCGGGTTCCGAACCCGCCGACTAACACCACCGCACGCATCAGCCAGCAGTCGTGGTCGGTCCAGCCGGAGCAACTGTCGTTACCGCCGTGGTTGTTGAAACACTTGGAACAGTCGTTTCGCCAGGAATGGTCGTTGCACCAGCAACAGTTGTGGTGGTCTGACCGGTCGAACCACCATCGGCAGCGCCAAGTTCGGGCAACGAAGCAGCCGAAAGCGGCAATTCAGCTTTTGTACCAGCAGGTGCAAAAACAATTGCGAAGGCCATGCCATCTTGGGTTAAACGCACATCTTTGAAATTGGTGATTGACGTCGTGTACTTGTCAGGCGTGTCGAAAGATTCAAAGGCATACACAACGAGCTCGCCGTCAACAGACTTGCCGTCTTTGTCGGTGCACTTGGTCTCGCCTTCTTCGTACACGGCCCCACCTTGGTCAGCGGGCATTTCAAGCTTGGTGTCGCTGAGCTTGATTCCGTAGACATCAAGGAAAACGCCCAACTTGGCATTACGACCAGTGGCCTCAGACGAATATGGATGCCAGTGCATCACGCCATCGTCGTGACTGTGAATACCAGTACGACGGAATCCTTCGCTCAGCAACTGTCCTGCTGAGTCTTGCTCTTCTTTATTGCCTTGTAGATCGGGCAGCCACTGATCGCAGGCATAGAAGCCATACGACGCGTGCCAGTGATCTTCGACCGTTGGAGGAGTGTTCTGATTAGGAATCGAGGCCCGCGAATACACGATGAGGGCAGCACCGAATACGGCGATACCCACAATCAAAGCGGGGAACAATGTTCCACCTTGAAAACGAACTTTGCGCCCTTTGCCCTTTTGAGCGAGCCGAGCGACTTTTTTGGCTGACGATGCCTTACCCACGAGGGAGAAAGGCTACCTGTACAAATGCGTAAATGCCGTGCATGGACCTGATTATGGACCGAACTTGTCGTTACCGGCCCTTGGAAATACCATGAACTGCCTCGACGTACTGCTGGGCCACCGCAGTCGGCGAAGCCACCTGCTCCACAAACTGCCGAGCGCGCTCGCCCATCTGACGAATTTCGTTGAAATCAGCCAACATCATTCGTAATGCCTCAATCAGGGCTGCCGAGTCGTCGGGCGGAACCGAGAGACCACATTTTGCACCGTCAATCAGACGGGTAACTTCAGTCCCCGGATCGATGGCGGCAACGACTGCTCGACCCGCCGCCATCACCGAGTACGTCTTCGATGGCACGCTCACCTTGCCGAGGCCGCGCTTTAAAAGCACCGCATGAATATCGGCAGTTGCCAAGACTTCCGCTAACCGCTCGATCGGTTGATAGTCGCCGAAAATGACGTTGGTCAATTTCTTGGCTTCAGCCTCAAGCGTTGACCGCGCCGCACCTGACCCATTCACCACAAATGCAATATCCGGGAATTCGCGCGCGGCGGCGAGCAGCAAATTCAACGACTGAGAAAAGCCGACATTGCCGGCATACATCACAACCAGACGATCGTCGATACCAAGTTCGTCGCGATAATTCGTCATTCGGTCAAGCGGTCGGATTGCTTCAGTGTCGACAAAATTTGGGATCACCACGACTTTGCTCGCTTGCGCCAGCGGCAATTTCGCAACGACGTTGTCGCGCAAATCATCAGACAAAACAGTCACAATGCTCGCCCAGCGATAGGAGATTTTCTCAAGCCAACGAGAAACTTTGATCACCGCAGCATTTGTAATTGCCCCAGTTTCTATGGCGGCATCGGGAAAAACGTCTTGAATATTGAAAACCAACGGAGCTCTGCGACCCTTTGCGATCAACCAACCACTTAATCCGAGAGTAAGTGGTGGTGACATAGCAATCACCGCATCAACGCGACGCTGATCACCGCGAACTCGGCCAGCCTGTAGACCCGCAAAAATTGAAATCACTGAAAAGCCAACAAATCCAAAAACTCGACGCCACAAGTTCTTCTTATCGTCGCCAGCAAATGGATTCAGACGCGTCACAGATCCCCATGTCGTCGACGTCGTTCGAGTTCGCCAAGTTGTCTGAGTCCACTCGCTTTCAACACGATGCTCGCGGTACCAAGGCAGAGCGGTGACGACATGTATTTCATGACCCAACTTGGCGAGTTCGTGAACAATTTTTGTCATCACTACGCCCGTTGGCGCAGTGTCTGGTTCAAAGTGAGGACAAAGTACGACCAACTTCAAAGGTTGTCCAACTTGCTGCACTTCATTCATGACAAAGCCAATCGGTATGCCGATGCAAGCGCCCGACCAGATGCTTCAGCCGTGAAATTTTCTAACCGCCGCGCCGAAGCCTCAAGGTATTGAGCACGCCTCAACTCAATGAGATCAAGTGCCCCTGCCCATGCATCAACATCTAGCGGCAACACCAGTCCGGCGTCACCAACGACTTCGGGCAGGCAGGCTCGATCGCTGCAAATCACCGGAGTTCCTAGTGCCATTGCTTCAATGACTGGCGCCCCAAAACCTTCATATTCGCTAGGGAAAACGAGTGCTTTTGACATTTTGATCAATCCATCGCGGTCGGCTTTGCTCACTCGACCCAACTTCTTGACACATGTATTCAATCCGGACGAACTAGCACGCTGGTTGACCGCATCGTCCGCTGCACCCGCAGCCCCAATGAGAACCAACTGAAGCCCTTGAGCCTTCCAAGATTTTTCCATGACATCAAGCAAGAACAAGTGGCCCTTATGTGGATGCGTCATTGCCGGTAACAAAACAATCGGTGCGTCCCAAAGTAAATACTTAGATCGCAGTTCGGCTTCACTCGTTGCACTCGTACCAAGAGTGCTCTCGATCCCGTGTTGCACAACCACGATTCGATCAGGAGAGATGCCATACGCATCAACAACAGTTTGTTTGACGAATTCGGTTGGAACAGCAATGACATCGGCACGACGAGCTGATCGGGGCATCACAGTTTTTAGATATGCAAGTTTGTGTGATTGCACATACTGCGGAAACTCTCGATATTGCAGATCGTGAATCGTCAAAACAGTTGGACTTTGATGACGAATTGGGATAGTACCTCCGCCGTGATGCACCAATGCGGCACCTTTGGATCGCTCATACAGCCATGTTGACTCAGATAACACTCGACGTGGGCGCGATCGCCCATCGTGATCGGACTCGATAATTTGATGAATGTTGGCAATCTCGGGATGGGCTGCAACAAAACCCTTTGGAGCACACACAGTGATGTCAAATTCTGTTTGCGGAATCCCCAATAGTTGGCGGACCAAATAATCTTCGCTGCCCCCAACTGCCCCAGGAACACACCACATCAAATTGACGGTGACTGCCACTTTTGCTGGCGAGGTGTTCAACCGATGACCTCACGGTACGCAGCAACTGTCAATCGCGCAGTTTCCGACCACTGCCGCCGAGCGGCTTGGCGCAAACCCCAAATTGATAGCTCCTGGCGCCGAGAAAGTACTTCGTCAATACCACGCGCGATATCTTCAACATCAAACGGATCAACTAAGACGGCGGCCCCGCCCGCCACTTCTTCTGTTGAGGTTCCGAGACTCGTCACTACTGGCGTTCCATACGACATTGCCTCGAGGACTGGCATACCGAATCCCTCGCGTTCGCTCGGATAACAAAATGCTGTGGCACTTGAATACAAGGCTGGCAAATCAGAGTCAGCAACAAATCCGATGAAATGAACCGAACTTGTCGGACCCACGCCAGTTTCGCCCCAGCCTTGCGAACCTGCCACAACTAATGGAAGCGCACACTTTGACACGGCCATCGCATCAACGAGGCGGCGCAAATTTTTCCGCGGTTCAACAGTGCCCACAAAAAGCAAGTACTCACTTGGCAACGAGTACTTGGCACGAACAGCCACAATGTCGGCTTCGGTCACTGGCTGAGATTCGACACCTAAGGGAACCATTCGTAAACGATCGGCGTCAATTCCAGCTCGCTCGGCATCAAGCATTGTCACCGTCGAAGGACACAAAACAATTTCGGCGCGACGTCGAATTTCAACCAAACTGCGTTCAAAGATTCGCACTCCATGTCGCGTGAAGTGGTCGGGACGATGTCGCCAGGCCACGTCATGCAAGGACACCACTAAAGGTGCTTTGGACGGCGCTGGAATGAGACCAGTGCAATGCAACACGTCAACAGGACCCGTCGCCCGCTCGATGTGCGGCCAACCGAAACGTAACCAAGTTTCGTACAGCAAAGGCCTTCGGAAGGGCAATGATTGAATGGGGATCGGAGGCACAAACGATGGCTCAGGTGGCCGGCGATGCGTGCCAGCAACACCCACTAACTCGACCCCTTGGATATCTCCAAGTGCAACAGCAGCACGAATAGCAGCTGACGCCGTCCCTCCAGGTACGCGATGCCAACACTGCTCAAATGTGTAGGCCACGCGAATAGGTGCTTGCACCCCTCTATCTTGCCCGATTTCAGTTGGTTCCACGCACCACTTCGCGGTCATAATTGACCGATGTCAATTCATATCCTCGGAATATTCGGAAGCTTGCGTCAAGAATCATCAAATCAAGGACTTGTGAAATTGGCCCAGAAATTGGCACCGACTGATGTCACATTTACTTTTTACGACAAGATCGGATCACTGCCTTTTTATAACGAAGATCTTGAAGAACCATCGCGCACTCCATCAAACGTCGTCGAATGGCGCAACTTAGTTACATCTGCTGACGCACTCTTCATCGCTTCTCCCGAATACAACTTCGGACCATCAGCGGTTCTGAAGAATGCAATCGACTGGGCCACTCGACCGATGGGTCAACATGCATTGTCCGGAAAAGTCATCAGTTTGATGAGTTCGTCAGGCGGCACTGGCGGTGCCCACATGATTGAACAACTCGGCGGAATTTTGGGTTTGCTCGGTAACACAATGCTCTCCGAACCGAGTGGCCAAATCGCTAAAGGCGCCGACAGAATCTCGGCCAACGGTACGACGACAGATCCTGCGATTGAGGCCTTAGTCAGAACTCGCCTTCAGGCGCTTGTCGACACCGCAAATAACTTAGGAAAATGACAAATCTTCGCTGATTGCGAAGGCGGTCTCCGGAACATTCTCCACGCGCCATAACGCTTCACCCGAAGCACTCGTTGACGACCAAGTCGCATCAACTCCCGAGCGCAACTCCACATCGTCCGAACCAGATACTTCCCAGATCACTGCCGCGTTCTGACCATGCCAACGAACTGCAAATGACACTCGGTGATTGATTCCAACGGCAATTCCATGCACCTCGAACTGAACCCCTAAACGCTCGGGCAACATTCCGCCAGGCAGGAATGTCATCACGCCATCATCGGACATCTCGGCGAATTCGTTCTCGACTTCGCTAACAAGCAAATTCATGTGCGACTCATGCGAACCCGTATGCAACATCGCCATTAACGATGTTTTCTTTGATCCAACAATTTTGGCGACAACTTTTCTTAAGTCAACTAACGCTCTCTCTTGAGCCATACCAAGCAAATATGCTGCAGCCTTGAGACCCGTCAGCGCATCTGATTTGGCAATGCGACCTCGTTTGGCTGCACGCGAAATTGTCTCAACTGCTCCAGACAGTTCAACTAAATCTGTCTCTTTCAAATCCATTCGCTTCAGCTCACGCTCTTCCAGCAACCAGCGCACGGCCGCATCTGGAGCATCACTGAATGAAGCAGGATTTAGGGCTATTTCGGTACGTTCAACCACGATCAATTCGTCGATCCGTTGACTATCACGGAGATCAGGAATAGTAAATCGCGAAGCTCGCTCGCTCAATGAAACCCACCCGCGAGCAACTGCTGTCCAATCAGCAAAGTCGGCAATATTTATTTCAGGCGCCGACCCAGAAATCACCAATGCTGCGCGCACCGATGTGCGATGCCCAACTGGTATCACGGTCGGTTCACGAGGTATGTCAAGACCTGGTGCTGGCCATTCTTTGGCCGCTGACCGAACAGCAACTGGTCGCGAGACAAGTAAGTCTTGGCGATCGATGGCAATAGCAATCGCCATCGGGGAATCGTTTTCGAATTCCATCATGAGTGCAGAACTACCTAAACGGCCTGTTGCAACCCACACCCTCTGAATGACATCTCCACCCGGAATTCGTACTCGCGTTTCGAGAACTGGTGCACCATCAATAGACCGTTGTCGTACTGCCACTTCATCGGCAGGAATATGCCAACGATCATCGGCAGCCACATACCACTTCACCGCTTCACCGTCGTCCCAGGGATAGACGTCGCCAGCAGGGGTGACGGTTGCTCGCCACGGTTGGCCAAGAATCCCAATTGTTCGACCTTGCACTACGGCATCAATTGTCACTGTCTTAACCAATTTCACTTCTCCGTCGTCTTTGCATCAATTGCGCAACTGCATCTGCAGCACTTCGTCCTTCGTGGCATACTGCCACCACTTGTTCAGTGATTGGCATTTCGACGCAATAACGTCTCGCCAAGTCAAGCACAGCCGGCGAACTCTTGACACCTTCGGCAACCATGGTCATCGACTCCAAAATGTCGCCGATTGATTCGCCCTCACCAAGGCGGCGACCAACCATGTTGTTACGACTTTGTGTTGACGCACATGTTGCGATCAAGTCACCCATTCCTGCCAGACCTGCGAAGGTATAACCATCTCCGCCCATCGCCATACCTAAGCGCGACATCTCGGCAAGCCCTCGAGTAATCAACGTCGCTCTGGTGTTGTCGCCAAACCCCATACCTGCCGCCATTCCCGAAGCAATCGCAATGACGTTCTTGACAACCCCTGCCACTTCACAACCAACGATGTCGAGGTTGGTGTACACCCGCAACGTCGGCCTGGTAAATATCTTTTGCAAATCATCAGCGATCACTTTGTCGTTGATCGCCACCACCGCTGCTGCTGGTTGACCCTGCATGATTTCTTGAGCCAGGTTTGGTCCAGTGAGAACCGCAACAGGATGACCTGGCATCTCGTCGGCAACGACTTCACTCATTCGCTTCAATGAACTTCGTTCTAAACCCTTAGACAGGCTCACAACGGGCACCAACGGACGAATAAACCGCGCGACGTCAGTGACTACTTCGCGGAAACCATGCGACGGCACCGCCATCACCACGACATCGGCGTCACTCACTGCCTGTCCCATGTCGGAAGTGAATTCGAGTGTCTCGGGCAAGGTGAAATCGCTGAGATAATCCGGGTTGCGGCGAGTCCGAGTCATGGCATCAGCAAGTTCGGTTCGGCGGGCCCACAAAACAGTTGACGTGTTCGCCGCCGCCAGGCAAGCAACAGTTGTTCCCCATGATCCTGCCCCGATGACAGCAACACGAATTGATGGGTGGTTCACCGCACGGACCATGATCCGAGCGTATACGGCGCAGAACGACTGTGAGTCGTCCTCAAGTTCAACCAAGGTCATAGGCTCGTATTCGTGGCCCAACATGTTGCACTCATTGTCCCAGTGCGTGGCTTTGACGATGCAAAAAGTCGATTGAGTTCGGTCTTGAATCCGACTCAAAGACGAGCGCTCGCACAAAACTGTGCCCGAGCCGTATTGACTCGTTCCGCTTCATGTTCGCGATTTGTTGTGTGTGACAACGAAGAAGTTGCTCAATGGGCGCGGTCATGTGATGCCACTCCAATTCGTGTTACTTCTCGGGGCCTCAACGATTCACTCACCGAATCAATCCCCCTCATCAGCAGCCACTCGCCTATTGACCTATTTCTCGTCAGCCATGCCGATCTCCCGTTATCTGACCCGCTTGATCACCTGATTGACAACTTGCAAACCGGCGACCATAAACCGTCAATCATCATCTGTCCCGACCGACACCACGATGGCACCAACGTTTTGGGTATTCCGGCATCACTGATCGCCGATTGGAAGTTTCAATATGGGCAAGGTTCATTCACCCAGCACTTGCAACAGGCCAAAGCCACTGGTCAACCGATTCGGGTTATCGAAGATCCCCATATCGGACTCGACCTTGACACCGCTGACGATCTGCGACATCCCGACCTCATCGACATCTTGCCAACTCTTATTCCCGATTGGACGAACCCATGAATCGAAGCAATGAACCAGGTCAACCACTTCCCGTGGTCAATTCCAAGATCGCGAGTGTTGATCTAGATACACCCACAGTTGCGCTGGCGATCGGCGCCCACCCCGACGATATTGAATTCGGTTGCGGTGGAACCCTCGCCAAGTGGGCACAAGCTGGTTGCCTCGTCCATCACTTGGTACTGACCGATGGGTCAAAAGGCACCTGGAATGCCCAAGCCGATATCGCCCGTTTGATTACTCAACGCGAAATCGAGCAACGTGAGGCTGCTCGTCGACTAGGCGCGCAAGGCGAAGTTATTTTCATGCATCAAGTTGATGGTGATCTCGCTGACACCCGCGAACTTCGCGGTGAGATTGCCCGTCACATTCGTCGACTTCGACCTCAAGTAGTGCTCGGTCATGATCCGTGGAAGCGTTACCGCCTTCACCCCGATCATCGTCACGCGGGATTTCTCACCTGCGATGCCATGGTCGCCGCCCGCGATCCACATTTCTTTAAAGAACATGGCATCGCTCATCACCGCCCCAAACATTTATTGCTATGGGAGGCCGATGAACCCGATCACGGTGAAGACATCGGAAGTTTTGTTGATCAGAAAATCTCTGCACTTCTCGCTCATGAATCACAATTCGAAAGCACCATGAAGGCAGTTGACCAAGAGGCTCTAGAGAAATTTTCACACAGGATGCGCAATCGGATGGCCGACCTTGGTCAACGCATTGATCGTCCCGCCGGTGAGATCTTTAAGAAAATTTCTGACATCTAGCCCAACCTGCTGTCAGGTTTTTCGAGTTGGCGCTCCGGCAAATGCTTGAGCGATCTGCATCCATCTGGTTGCCGAATCCCCCAATACCGTTAATTGAGAACCTGACAAGGCTCGCCGTTGCGTCACCACCAAGCAAAAATCTAAGGCATCGCCGAGGACTCGTTGCTCAGAAGATTCATCTCCCCATGTCCATAACTCGCTGTCAGGAGCGGTGAGTTCAACCCGAATCGATTGAATGTCCTCGGGCAATTGATTAATCATCAGACTAAATGCTCGTGCTCCCACTCCGATATGGGCGACATGTTTCAACCGAGAAGAGGGTTTACGTAGTACCCCTATGGCTTGGGCGACGTCTTCGCCATGGGCCCAGCACTCCATCAACCTTGCGGTCAAAAATGACTTCACTGCCATCGATGGCCCGTACCAAGGGACTCTGACCGTCGGATCAACTTTCCTTGCAGCATCAATCAGTGCCAATCGTGAATGTCGCCAAGCCTGAAAAAGTTCAACCCCTGACACCTGTCGACCTAACTCAACTGACAAGTCTCGCGGTGCCGACGACATGAGGAGTTGGCGATCGACTGCGAAGGCTTCAGGGTCATTCATCGCCAAAGCGGCGCGTTCATCAAAAAATTGCAAGTGACTGATTTGGTCAGCGATCGTCCAACCTGGAGAATCTGTTGCCAACCGCCAAGTTGCTTCATCAAGATCGGCGACGATCCGGTCGAGTGAATCTTGCTCAGACTCGAGATCGGCGATCATCATGTTCAAGGTCATGAATTTATGGTGACAGATCGAGCAGGGTCACCAACGATTCAAACTATTTCCAACCAAGAACGTGCCAGAAAAAAGAATTGAGCGGGGGTTGCCCCCCGCTCAATCAGTTCCAGTCCCGAAAAGATCGGGATGAAATCACTTTTTCTTAGCTGCTGCCTTTTTGCGGGCCGGAGCACGCTTAGCTGCTGCCTTTTTGCGGGCCGGAGCCTTCTTAGCTGCTGCCTTTTTGCGGGCGGGAGCCTTCTTTGCTGCTGCCTTCTTCTTGGCCGGAGCCTTCTTAGCAACCTTCTTAGCTGCTGCCTTCTTACGGGCGGGAGCCTTCTTCGCTGCTACTTTTTTGGCCGGAGCCTTCTTCTTTGCTGCCATGGGAATATCCCTTTCTGTTTGTTATTGCTTA
>WLMQ01000079.1 GCA_009700145.1 Actinomycetota bacterium | reverse complement strand
TCCCTAGAAAAATGATTGTGGCGGAGGTGGACGGGAATCGAACCCGCCGGACGAGGTTCGCTCGTCCCAACCGCTTTGAAGGCGGCGGAGCCCACCAGGTACCCGGACACCTCCGCTATTTAGGGTAGTCACCTCAAACCTCAAGCGTGCGCTCACACTTCGCCATCACAACTAATTTTGCGGGGTTTTATGTTGATCATTTTGTCGTCACCTAAAGGCGGTTCTGGCACATCGGTTGTCGCTGCCAGTTTGGCCATTGCGAGTTCATCGTCGACCCCCACACTTCTCGTCGACCTCGCCGGAGATCAAGCCGCCATTATGGGCTTACCCGAACCTCCCGTCGGACTCAGCGATTGGGTCAACGGTATGACACATCATGATTTTGATGAGATTCTGATCACCTGCAACGAGAATCTTCAGCTGGCACCTTCGGGCAGTTCTGCTATCGAAATTCTCTCGACAAACGCTTGGAACAAGCTCGCTCGAGCAGTGACAAAGAAAGAAGCCGATGGGTGCAACATCGTCATTGATTTTGGCCAAGCCAATCTTCCCCTGGCCTTCGACAAACTTATTCACACGCATTACATGGTGACACGACCTTGCTATTTGTCTCTACGAAGAGCGGTCAATCTTGACCAAAGGTTTTCCGCAGTCATTGTTGTCCAAGAACATGACCGAGTTTTGACAACAAGCGATGTCGAGTCAGTGATGAAGTTGAAATGCGCCGCAGAAGTTCCGTACTCAAGTGATATTTCTCGTCGTGTTGATTCGGGTCTTCTCAAATCTCGACTGCCACTACTTCTTCACGCGGCTCTCTCGCCTCTCGTGTCGCCAGGGGTCAGCCCATGAGATCACAACTCATGCCACCACAACTCAGTGAGTACTTCTTAGATGCAACCGTGACCGATATTTTGATCAATAACGCAACTGAGGTCTGGGTTGAACGATCTGGAGCGTTAGTGAGGGTTGAAGATCTTCAACCTGGACAAATTGAAATCGCTCTCGAACGAATTCTCACTCCACTTGGCCGGCGACTCGATCGACTCTCCCCCATTGTTGACGCCCGACTTCCCGATGGCACCAGAGTGTGTGCCGTCATACACCCGATCGCAGTTCACGGAACAACCGCGGCATTTCGACTATTTCGCCAACAGACTTTTCCACTCATTGACTTCTGCGATGACTTTCACCGAGATTCTCTTCAAGAACTACTGCGTGACCTCACTCAGTCGGAACACAATATTTTGATCACTGGCGCAACCGGATCAGGTAAGTCATGTTTAGTTTCGTCGCTTGTTTCACGAGATGAAGAAAATGCACCAACAAACGAACGCATTGTCGTTATTGAAGACACTCATGAGCTTGTCATTTCACACCCGCATACCGTGCGCCTTGAATCTCGAGTTGCGACTGCCGAAGGCCGGGGCCAAGTGTCATTGGATGACCTTTTGCGATCTGCACTTCGCCTGCGACCCGATCGTTTGATTGTCGGAGAAGTACGTGGAGTTGAAGCACTCACGCTGGTTCAAGCAATGAACACTGGCCATTCGCGATGTTTAGCAACTCTGCATGCGAACTCGGCATTAGATGCTTTGCACCGTCTTGACTTGCTCACGATGCAGGCCGCTCCAGGTTGGACACTGCAAGATGCGCGCCACATGGTGAATTCTGCAATTCACATTGTCATTCATATGAGTCGCCGTCCATATGGAAAACGCTGCGTCGCGCATATCGCCAAAATAGTGCCAGACACCGACGGGGGTTCACACCAACCTCGCCTTGAATATCTGTACCAACAACATGATGCCTAGCTCGCAAGTCCACAGGTTCTTGGCCCGCCGCCAGACTCGTCGGCGATTGATGGACAATGACATCTACGGAAACAGCAGCCTCATTGATGCATTGTCGTCAATGAGTCGCAATACTCGATCGGGTTTATCGCTTGCCACTGCCCTGCAGATTTCTATTTCTCATCATCCCTGTGACTTGTTTACTCAACTTCATAACTTGGTCAGTCGCGGTATGGCACTCAACACCGCGTGTCACAAAATTCTTGATGACATGTCTGAGTCTGCCGAAAATGCTGACTGCATGATGGCCTTGCATGTGATTGCTCTTGCGAGCGAAGTCGGTGGAGATATTGCGCGACAACTTGATTGTCTGATTGACACTCTTCTTGATCGGTCGCAGGCCAAGGTTGAGCGACAAACACAAGCAGCAACAGCTACTGCGTCGATACGTCTGATCACGTGGTTGCCGGTCGTCTGTGGGGCGTGGATTTTGAGTGATAGTCCAGCAGTTCGCCATGTATTACTAGCAACCCCACTGGGCTGGGCATGTCTCACGATCGGTGTTGGACTGAACTTCGCTGGTCGAACATGGAGCAAACGTATGGTGCGGTCATGATCATCATTTTTGGTCTCGTTGGTCTGTTCTTCTCGTGGTGGCGGGCCAAACTGCGCATGACTGCAAAACAAGAGCAAGCAATTATTGAAACGTTCCCCGACTGTATTGACCTCTTCATTGCCGCGCTTCGTGCGGGCTATTCGCCAGCCCAGGGAATCAACTTTTTGGGTCAGCATGCTCCCGGCATTCTCCGCCCAAACTTTATTGCTGCTTCGCGACGTATTGACGAGGGTGAACGATTTATTGACGCGATTCGTCTGCTCCACAGCGAAATTGGTGCTGTGAGTCAATCAATGTGTGACGTTCTCATCTCCGGAGATCGACTCGGCATTCCTGTTGAAAATCTACTTTTCCAACTTGGCAATGAAGCCCGACTCAATCGACGTCGCCGTGCCGAAACAGAAGCGCGACAACTTCCTATTCGTCTCTCGCTTCCTCTTGTGATGTGCATTTTGCCATCTTTTGTGATTTTGATCATCGTGCCAACAATCGCTGGCACCCTGTCGCAACTCCACATCTCTGTGTGAGTGCCTCACCAACTTCACACGAAAGATTTTTCATGACTCAAATATGTCAACGTATGTACATCTATTTTCTCACTTTCACTTTGCCCACCAATATCGAGCGAGATTCTGGACAAGCAACATCCGAATACGCACTCGTCATGCTTGCGGCAGCCCTCATCGCCCTCTTGGTTATCGCTTGGGCAACTGGCGGCGGCGGGGCCGGCAAAATTGGTCAACTCTTCGATCGCGTGATCGACAGTGTCACCTCAAAACTTCCGTAAATCCTGCATTCACCCGACACGTGATCGGGGGCAGGCAACAGTTGAGTTCGTTTTAACCCTGCCCCTGGTCATGCTTGCCGTATTGCTGATCGCCCAGTTCTTGGTCATCGCGGTAACTCAAGTTCAGGTTGTTAATGCCACCCGCAACGCCGTTCGGGCCGCGGCCGTGTCACAAAGCCCAAGTGACGCGGCGCTCGCCGCAGCCCAATTCTCCTTTGGGCGGGCAATCGACATCAACACTAAGGTCGGCGAAAAATGGGTGACGGTCACTGCAACCTATGAACTTGCGACCGATCTACTGATGGTTGGACGCTTTGTCCCCGATCTGACACTCTCATCGCATTTTTCGATGCTCCTTGAACCACCGATAGATTAAGGGCGTGAACTTGTTGAGCCACTCCACTCTGATTGACGATGTTTTCGTCATTGGTTTTACTGGCGAACTTGATGTGTCAACCTTGCCAACATTGAGTGACCTACTCAACAAGGCAGTCAATCAAAATCATGTTCATCTGGCCCTTGACCTCGATGGCATCACAGTTCTTGACGATGCTGCGCTCGGAATCTTGCTCGGAGCAGCGTCTCGTATCCGCAACAACGGTGGTCGTATGTACGTTGTTTGCTCAAACCCAAAGATCAGCGATTATCTCAAGCGCACCCAATTAGATCTCATTATTCCGCTCGCAAATTCGGTGCACGATATTCCCCGAAATTGACATTTGAGGCACACTAGAGAAGTGCCCAGTTTGATTCACGAATCCAAGAAAACGATTTGGGTTCTTGGCGATCAACTCAATCAAAATTTCGCAGCTATCGCTCAAGCGAGTCCACAGACTCACCGCATTTTGCTGGTTGAAAGTTCGGCCAAGGTTCGTTCAAAGAAATGGCATATTCAACGCGCCCACTTTGTGATCGCAGCAATGCGTCGCTTCGCAAACGAACTCCGTGATTCAGGATTTGAAGTTGATTACCGTAAAGCCACCACCTTGTCTCAAGGCCTGAGAGACCACCGCGCCGAATTTTCACCTTCATCAGTTTCAGTTATGGAGCCGGCGAGTCATGCAGCGCTCACGATGTTTCGACACAACGACTGTGAAGTAGTCCGCAGTAATCAGTTCTTGTGCCACTACGAAGATTTTGCACGTTGGAAAGACCAACTGCTCGAGCGTCGTAAGACATTCAAGATGGAGGACTTCTACCGCTGGCAACGATTACGACTCAATTACTTGATGACGATTGATGGCGAACCAGAAACCGGAACATGGAATTACGACTCTGAGAATCGATTGCCACCACCCAAAGATGGCAAGAACCAATGGCCTGATCCATTGATGAGTGAACTTGATGACATCGATCACCAAGTCATTGATGAACTCCGCGATCATTGTGTCGGCCAATCACCAACCGGTCTTTGGGCAACAAGCCGTCACGACGCCCTGAAGCGACTCAATCACTTCATTGAAAACGTTTTACCCACCTTTGGTCCTCACGAAGACGCCATGTTGACAAGTAGTTGGCACGTGGCCCATTCGCTGTTGTCCCCATATCTAAATATTGGTCTTCTACTTCCGACTGAAGTATGTGATGCAGTTCAGGATGCCTATCGTGCCGGGAAAGTTGATATTGCGTCGGCCGAAGGTTTCATTCGTCAAGTCATCGGCTGGCGCGAATATGTTTGGGGTCTCTATTGGGCATGGATGCCCGACTACGCCGAGCTCAACAAACTTGGCGCGACTCGCGATCTACCCCCGCTGTTTACTGGTGAAGCGCAAACGAAGATGCAATGTGTCTCGCAAGTTATGTCCGAGATCGATTCGCACGCGTACGCGCATCACATTCAACGACTCATGATTGTCGGCAATTTGTGTCTCATTGCTGGCATCAATCCACAACAACTCACCGACTGGATGTGGGCCAATTTTGTGGATGGTGCCGAATGGGTCATGGTTCCCAATGTTGTGGGCATGTCGCAATTCGCCGACGGTGGCCAAATGGCCACCAAACCATATGCATCTGGCGGTGCGTACATCGACAAGATGAGCAACTACTGCAAGGGTTGTCATTTTGATCGCACCAAACGAGTTGGCGACAACGCCTGCCCATTCACCACTTTGTATTGGGACTTTATGGCCCGCCATGAAGTTGTCTTAGGAAAGAACCCTCGAGTTGCACAACAAGTTCGTGCCGCGTTCAAGTTGAGTGATCTGCCAGCAGTTCAAGAACGAGCCAAAGTTGTTTTGCAACAACTCAGTGCCGGCGAGTTGTAAACTTTCGTCGCCTTTAGGGTTTGCGTTTGCGAAAGCCGCGGCGATCTTCAACTTTGAGACGCGCCTTTTGCTCTTCTTCAAGAGCTGCTTCTTCGGCCACGAGCCGCTTCATACTGTCGAGTCGACGAGGATCTAGTTTTCCGGCAATCACCGCAGCACTCACAGCACAGCCCGGTTCTTCTCGGTGTTTACAATCTCGAAAACGACATTTTTCCGACAAGGTAAAAACATCAGCAAACGCTCGTTCAATTCCGGTTCCGCTTGACCACAAGCTGACGGCACGAACACCGGGTGTGTCAATGAGCCAACCAGCTTCACCAATCGGGTCAGACGGCAAAGCAACGAGTTGCACTGCAGTTGTGGTGTGTCGCCCACGTTGATCGCCTTCGCGTACGGCAGCAGTACTTTGCACTTGTCCACCAACCAATGTGTTCACAATTGTGCTCTTACCAACACCACTTGCACCGAGCAAGGCAACGGTGCGATAGCCCTTGGCGTATTGCAACAAGGCTTCAAGGCCATCGCCACGAATGCCACTCACCACATGAATGTCAACACCTGGCGCGACCGCCTCAAGAGTGTCAACGCAATGCTTCACTTCAGCCGCACTCTCCATGAGATCGAGCTTGGTCAGAATTAAAACAGGAGTCGCGCCACTATCGAACGCCAGAACTAATTCGCGTTCAAGCCGACGTTGATTCGGTGGCGACACCAGGGCATGTAACAAGAAGACGACATCAATATTGGCGGCAATCGTGTGCGCCTCGGCCCGCTGCCCTTCAAAACTGGCGCGCCGCATAAATGCGCTGTGGCGGGGCAGGACCATCTCGACCTTTTCGCCGTCAGCCGAGACCACAACCCAGTCACCTACGGCGACTTCGGCCCCAATGTTGCGCACCCGAACCGGTTCGATACCCATCGACGGGGGGCCATACCAAACGGTGCTCCAACCCCGATCGAGGCGCGACACTCGGCCTGGCAGATTGGTCCCGTCCAGCATGTGGGGGTGGTTTCGGGCGACTTCGGTGCGCGTTGAATCCCACGTCACATCCCATGTGACATTCCAACCAAGCGCCATCCGTGGGTCGTTCACATAGGTGACCGTAGCCTCAGAAAGACGCTCTTCCCCCGAACCAGCGTGAAAGGAACCCCCAACATGTTGTCTCGCCTTGCCCACTGGTGCTTCCGTCGCCACTGGCTCACCATCATTATTTGGCTCGCTGCGCTCTTCGGTGGCAGCACCATCGCCAACGGTGTCATGGGTGGCGGAGCATTTGAAACTCGATTTTCAATTCCTAATACTGAGAGTCTCCGAGCCTTGAACCTTTTGCAGGACGCCTTCCCCGATTCAGACACCATCACTGACGCGCAAATCGTTTTCCAGGTTGCATCAGGCATCCCCGACGGAATCAGCAATGCCGAAGTGCAATCGATCATGACCGAAGTATTCACCCAGATTGAGGCCGGTGTTGAAGGCCTCACGATTACGTCCCCATTTGAGAACCCGCGATTAGTGAGTGCCACCCAACCCATTGCCTACGCCATCATGCGGCTTCCCGACGGTGACTCGCAGGCTGAACAACAAAAAATCGGTGATGAGATTCGTGCAATCACCGAACCAATTCTTATCGAACGAAATGCAACGAATGTCGTCAATGTTGAATTTGGCGGAGATCCTTTCGTTGAGTTTGAACTTCCCGAAAGTGAAGTTGTCGGCTTGCTGGCAGCGATCATCATTTTGGTACTTGCATTCGGATCCGTACTCGCAATGGGACTTCCCATTGGCACCGCACTGATTGGACTTGGCACCGGAATTTCAATCGTCACAATGCTCAGCCACATCATGGAGATGCCCGACTTCGTTGTGCAGATCGGCGGCATGATCGGCATCGGTGTTGGTATTGACTACGCGCTATTCATTGTGACGAGGTTCCGCGAAGGCACGCGGGCAGGCTTGTCACCCGAAGATGCGACCGCTGTTGCGATAGACACCGCAGGTCGGGCAGTTTTATTCGCTGGAATCACCGTCATGGTGTCATTGCTCGGCATGTACATGATGGGTATGAAGTTCATTTATGGACTCGCAATTGCTGCATCAACAGTTGTTGGTGTCATGGTTGTCGCTGCGCTCACATTACTTCCCGCGCTGTTGGCTTTAGTTGGACACCGAATTGATATCACCACACGTGCTGCGCTTATTTCACTCATTACATTTTCGACAGTGTCGTTAATTGGGGTCGTTTTTCTTGGCTCTTTGACGCTTATTGGCCTTGGGGCGTTGATGGCGGTCATCATTATGGCCACAAGTTTCTTAGTGAAATCGTGGCGTACACCGATCAAACATCGTGAACCAAAACCAGTGCAAGAGCAGTTCTGGTATCGCTGGAGTCGCTTCATTCAACATCGTCCATGGATCTCGCTCATCGGTGGTTTAACTGTTCTCCTCATCATGACTCTTCCACTCTTCGGAATGCGTCTTGCGCTCAGCGACAATGGCAATCGCGCCGACTGGCAAACCGCTCGTCGTGCGTACGACATGCTTGCTCAAGGTTTCGGCCCTGGGTTCAATGGACCACTACAACTCATTAGTGAAGTGACCCCCGAAGATGCGGCCAATCAGACAAAGCTTGATGAAATTACCGCAGCAATCGCAGCTGATCCCGATGTTGTGTTTGCATCACCTGCCAACCGACTGACACCAGAACTTATTGCCTGGCAAGTGGTTCCACGCGAATCACCACAGTCAGAAAACACTGCCGAATTAGTTCATCGTCTACGCGACGACATCTTGCCGCCAGTGCTTGCCGGTACCGACATCAAGGTCAACGTTGGTGGCTTCACCGCGATTGGTGTTGACCTCAGTGATTACTTCGCCAAACGAATGTTCATTTTCGTTGGTGCTGTTCTGCTGATGTCCTTCCTACTACTCATGGTGGTGTTCAGAAGTTTGTTAGTTCCGCTCAAGGCAGTCATCATGAACTTGCTGTCGATCGGTGCGTCGTACGGCATCATCGTTGCCATTTTCCAGTGGGGTTACGGCGGCAGTTTGATCGGCGTCGGAAGCGCCGGACCCATCGAACCATTCATCTCGATGATGCTCTTCGCCATCGTCTTTGGACTGTCAATGGACTACGAGGTTTTCTTGCTCTCGCGCATGA
>WLMQ01000078.1 GCA_009700145.1 Actinomycetota bacterium | reverse complement strand
CCAAACCATCGCGTAGACCACTCTTAGGTAACCACGTGAGATCTTGTTGGAGGGGAGTGAGCATTGATTGGAACATGCCAATGGCAAGGCCCGCTCCGATTGTCCAGCCGAAGGAAACGAAGCGGCCAACGAGGGCGGCACCGAGAGCTGGTACTAACAGTTGAGTGAACAACATCGGGGACAACTGGAAAAGCGGTGCTGCTATGACACCGACGACTCCAGCGATCACAGATGAAATGACCCATGTGAAAAGCGCCAATCGGTCCGGTGAAAAACCCAATAGAAGCGCGCCTTTTTCAGATTCTGAGGCTGCTCGGATGGCGAGCCCAACGCGAGTGAATCGCGAGAGAAACCAAAGCGTGATACCCAGGGTGACAGCGATACCCAATAACCAGAGGGCATCAACAGCGAGCAGGATTTCATCTGAAATCTTGATCACACCACTAGGAAGAACTTTGTCAAGATTGATCGGCGAACCGTTGAAGCGGACGCCAATCATGCCTTGCAGAATGAGCAAGATGCCCACACTGGCGACAACTTTGGCTAAGACTGGTGCGGAGCGCAGAATGCGAAAGACGAATACATAACTGATGATTCCGAGAAGTGCCGCTGTGGCGAGTGTGAGGAGCAGCGATGAGATGACAGTCATCTGCACACCGTCGCCAAAGGTAATGTCGCGCCAAGGACCAGGAATCATGAGCGGATAGCGGGCATTGGCGCGCAGGTCGTAATAGACATATGCCGACCAAGCGCTCAGACCTCCAAAGCCAAAATTGACGAGCCCTGAACCGCGTGATGTGACGACTAAACCTGTTGCGATGATGGCGTAGGTTGCCCCCGCCCCGAGACCAGCGATGAGAGCCGCGAGATAAGCAGTCATCATTCTTGAACTACAGGTCTAAGACATCGAGGGCGGAGATATTTTCGCCTCCGAAGGCTGGTTCAGCACCATTCTCGGTATAAACCGCGAATGGTATGGCAAAAGAGCAAACGGCCGACAGCGAAGGGACTGTTCCGCATTGCAATTCTGCATCCGAACCCCACAAGGTTCCTTTTCCTTGTCGGAACGAATCAGTGATTGCTGTTCCAGTGACCGTTGGCCCAATATTGTTTGCGACTTTCCAAATGGAGAGTGTCTGAATCCAGCCGAGAGTGGTGAAACCAAAGACATCAACATCCTCGGGTGCTTTATTGACAACCTGAGATACGTATTGACGCATGAGATCTGTGTCGGCACTTTCGACACCACCTTGTGAGCCAGCGAAGTACCACCCTTGAGCAGCGTCACCGACAGCGTTAATGACTGTGTCCGCGAGGCAGGCGGTGTTAGTGAATGCCGGAACCTCAACCTGTAATTCAACTCGAGCGCGCATCAGAGCCACGCAACCTGATTGTCCGTACATCGAGATAATGGCTTCAGGGTTAGTGGCAGCAGCTTGCTGCATGAGCAAGCGATATCCGGCATCGGTTTCTGTTTCGCCTCCCTTGATGACGACTGCGGTCGCACCGGCGAATGCCAAAGCCGGCTCAAGTGTGGCCAGAGCGGAAAGAGTCGCTGGTGAGTCATTGGCGATAATCGCCACCTTTTTTAATCCGAGATATTTCGGATTTGTAATCGCGTTAGCAGTGGAACCTTGGACCACTAGGTTGCCGGCGGTGATGTAGACGGCGTCGGCGGTGTAATCACTGGGAAGAATTGGCACGGCACCGATGACGGGAATACTGGCCGCGTTGAATGTTCCGTAATCAACGAAGATATCTAAACCAATCATCGCCAAGTCAACTTTTTTTGCCGCCAGTTCTTGGGCGCAGGCCTGTGAGGATTCGGGGCTGCCGACGGAAATACAAATTTCTAATTCAATAGGGCGTCCGGCAAAGCCACCTAACTCGCTGTTGATGTAATTGGCGGCGGCTCGAAATGCATTGGTGAAATCAGGGAAGTCGGCAGCCGGAGAACCTTCTGTGTTGACAACGCCAATGACAAAGGGTTCGCCTGTTGGGGGAGGGATTGTGGAATCTTGGCTCGGGGTTGTGACATCGGTGGTCGCAACGTTCTCCGTTGAATCAGGAATGCTTGTTGTCGTCTTGGACTCGGTACAGGCGATGGCTAAAAGCCCACTCAGGACCACGGCTAACACGGGCAATGTTTTACGGCACAATTTCATATTCATCTTCCCCCTGATATGAACCTTAGCGCTCCAAAAATGGGCCTGGAACCCCGCATGCTGGGCTATCTCGTGCCCAAAGGAGTGAGAGCTTTGGCCAAATAGCACGGTCGGCGAAACCCTTGTTCGCGTAGGCTGTGAAGGTCGTTGTGAGAGCCACGTCGTGATCCCCCGAGAAAGCCACCGCCATGCCCAACGAAATCCATCAATCTGACAAATTGGCCGATGTCTTGTATGACATCCGTGGTCCAGTACTTGATGAGGCCAAGCGACTTGAGGCGGCTGGTCAGCGCATCATCAAGCTGAATATCGGTAATCCGCACCCTTTTGGTTTTGAGACACCCGCCGAGATTTTGGTTGAAGTCTCACGCAGTCTGCAGGCATCGCAGGGTTATAGCGATTCACAAGGAATCACTGCGGCACGTACTGCCATCGTGCAGCACTACCAAAACCAAGGCATCGACATCACCAACATCGATGATGTGTGGCTTGGCAATGGTGTCAGCGAACTCATTCAGTTGTCTCTGAATGCTTTGTTGAATGAGGGCGACGAAGTTTTGATTCCGGCTCCCGATTATCCGTTATGGACTGCCTCGACGACTCTTGCTGGAGGCACTCCTGTTCATTACCTCTGCGATGAAGAGAACGAGTGGAATCCCGATATCGCCGATATCGAAAGCAAAATCACCAACCGCACAAAAGCCATTGTTGTCATCAATCCCAATAACCCAACCGGTGCTGTGTACAGCCGAGAGATTTTGCGCAAGATTGCCGATCTTGCTATCGAACACAATCTCATCGTGTACGCCGACGAAATCTACGACAAGATTTTGTACGACGATGCTGTTCACCACACGTTCGCCGAAGTTGCTCCTGATGTCTTCACGATTACTTTCAACGGACTTTCAAAGGCGTACCGACTCGCTGGTTTCCGTTCGGGCTGGATGGTCATGACCGGCCCGCGTGAGCACGCTGCGAGTTATATCGAAGGCGTCCAAATGTTGACCAATATGCGTTTGTGCGCTAATGTTCCGGCGCAACACGCCATTCAAACTGCGCTTGGTGGACGCCAAAGTATTAAAGACCTCATCCTGCCTGGCGGACGTTTACTCGAACAGCGTGACGCGGCAATCAAGGCCCTGCATGAAATTCCAGGCGTCACGTGTGTTATTCCAAAGGGTGCGTTGTATGTGTTCCCAAAGCTCGATCCCGAGATGTACCCAATCGCCGACGATCGTCGCTTCGTGCTCGACTTCTTACGGGCCGAACATGTACTTGTGGTGCAGGGAACAGGCTTCAACTGGCCGCGACCCGATCACTTGCGTATCGTCACGTTGCCGTGGGCGAAAGATCTCACCGAAGCGATTGGTCGCTTGGGTCGATTCTTGTCGACCTATCAACCGCCCAAAGATTGAGCGAATTATTCAGATGATGTTGAGTGCGTCTAAAAATTTCGCAGCAACATCTTGATCGCCAGTGACTTTGCAGTGCTCGCTCCAATGTGAACGTTGAGTTCCCCAGTTCACAAATGAATGTCCATTACTGCTGACTTCGGCAACAGTGCCACTTGATTTACCTTCACTCACCACAATGTCATTGCCTGACGGAGCGATGGTCCACGAACCACCGCCAGCACCAGTCAATGTCAAGACGATTGGGGCTGAAAGTGATTGTCCGAGGTCAACCTGCATTTGCGGCATGCCAGTGATCATCCAGCGAATTGCGGGTCCGAGGCGAGCGGCATCTGAATCAGGAAGACGACGTTCGATGGGCCCTTCGGGGGCGAGCAGGTCGATGCGAAGGTGGCAATAGTGGTCGAAAGCGTAAGCGTCGGCGAGCTGATTCATGGGGTACGAACCCAAGTCGGCGAGCGGGATCACCGTCGATGCGAGAGGCTCTTCTTGCATTGAGGCCAATACTGCAACTGCTTGATCGCAGAATGCCAAGTACTCATCAAGAATCTGTTGGTTAGTCCAGTCTTTGCGCGGTTCGACGAGCAAATCCATCATGCGTTCGGCCGGAAGATTGATGGGTTCGTCGGGGGCTGGCGACGGGTCGACTGTTTCTTTGTAGTTCGAGCTCATGTGTGCGACGAGGTCGCGTACCGACCATCCGTCGCAGCCACTGGGTCGTGACCATTCTTCTTCGGTCAAAGTTGTGATGACCGACTTCACTTCATCAACGGCAATTTGAAGCGCTTCGATTCCTTCACGTGACATGGCTCTATCTCCTAGGTCTTGAGTACTTCAAGAGTACGAAAAAGATCAATGTTTGGGCGAAGCGGACCTAAAAATAGTTATTCGTGGCAGAGTATTGGGATGGATTTAACTGCTGCGCCGCCGCTTGAAATACCGCAAAACATCGTGGGTCATCATTCAACTTTGTTGGTGGATGAATCAAGAAATAGTCGAATGCTTGGAGTCGAGATTTGGTACCCCGCGGTATCGGCGACGGTACAAAGCACGTATGAGTTATTCCCGGGTATTTCATTTTTTGCGGCGTCGGCTCAGGAAAATGCTCCAGTTTTGGAAGGCGTCCATCCGCTCATTATTTGGTCGCATGGTCGAACTGGTATGCGACACAATTACAGCCTGCTTTGTGAAGCCTTGGCGGCCCGTGGGTACATCGTGATTTCGTCAGATCATCCCGGCGACACTTTGTTTGATTGGGCGCTCGGAACACAGGTTGATGACATCACCAACGATCGCAATCGAATCGGAGATGTGCGCTTACTGATTGATTGTGCGCTTGGCACCGGACCCGAACTTGCGCCGTGGCTCACCGAGCGTGTCAATCAATCGCGTATTGCAGTTGGTGGACACTCATACGGGGGACTCACTGCGCTGGCTACTGTCTCGACACTTCACGAGTTCACGCCCGATGTTCGTGTTCGAGCAGCCGTCATGGCTCAGGGGTATATGCGAATTCTTCCCAACGAAATTTTTGCAACGACAGCAACGCCAGTGTTGATGGTGGTTGCGAACCAAGATCTAACGACGCCTCCATCGACTGATGCTGAAAAGGCTTGGGCATTACTTTCTGCACGCGAAGGTCGCGTAGGAGAGATGTCGCAAAGGACAGATATTGATCACGCCGGACATCAGGCCTCCAGCGATTTTGGTTTATATGCCGAACTCGCGCCGCAGGTTGAAAATCTGCCCGATATGTTGCGTGCTTATTTGAAAATGGTTGTCGATGAATCGCCAGCCGAATGGATACATGCGTGGCGAACCACGGTGTTGCGCCATGTCGTCCTCATCGACGACTTCCTCAAGTCCGTGTGATTCTGTGCTTCTGGTGTCGTTTTAGTTGGTAATAGCGATTAAAACGACACCAGTTTCACAAAAGTTGCCGAAGTTTTGAGTCGGATACCCACATTGAGGTATGGATCTCAAAGTCATACATGAAAAAGCGTCAAAACAAAACGGTCTAGTCACTCGCTTTCAAGCACTAGAAACTGGAATCAGTAATTGGCAATGGTTTCGACTACACGAACAAGGACTGTTGATACATGTGCATCCGAATGTGTCTTCGGTGTTTGGATATGAACCGACGTGGTTGCAAAAGGTACATGCAGCAACTCTTTCTGGTGATGGTCGGGGCATTGCATCGCACAAGACGGCGGCAGCGCTTTGGAATGTATGGAAGCCTTCTGAAAGTGAATTCATTGACATTATTCGAATGGGACGAAAAAAGACTTCAGCCCAAGGGGGAGTCAAATTCCATCATCCGCGTGATCACTTGGATATTGCACCGATTCGGCGTGAAGGAATTCGCGTCACAACCGCTACTCGGACATTGCTGGATTTTGCGGCTGTCGCTCCTCACCTTCTCCCTATTACGACGGAGCGGATGCTGATGGAATCTCACATTTCACGGGGCCACCTCGTTGCTGCCGTTGCACGACATTCGAAACGAGGACGAGCGGGCATCGGTCCTGTCCGAGACCTCCTTGCAACCTGGCCTTACGCAGATAAACCTGCAGATTCGGTCTTAGAACTTGAGATGCAACGTTTGTTATCAAAATATGATTTCCCGAAATTTGATACGCAGATTTCTGTTGGGCCATATGTCGTAGACCTTGGATGGCCAGAGTGGAAAGTGGCCAGCGAAACTGATGGCTGGGGGAAGTACGAACAACGTTCAGATTTTGAACGTCTTGCGAAGCGTGATATTTATCTTCAAAAGCATGGCTGGTCGATCGCCCATTTCACGTGGCGTGATGTGAAATCTCGTCCGCGTTATGTAGTCCAATCGCTCCGTGACCTTTTGAAAATCCGTGGGTATCCCGGCTTCCCCTACTAATCAACTGTGTTTCTGGTGTCGTTTTAATCGGTAATAGCGATTAAAACGACACCAGTTTCACAAGGGGAGTTAGACCTTGTAGGTGCGGGCGGCAGTGTTGTAGAACAAATCGGCGCGGTCGCTGGCTGAGAAACTGTTCGTCATCTTCTTGTACGCATTCCACAAGACTTCATACGACAATGACAAACGGTCAACGGGGAAGTTTGATTCGAGCATGCATCGCGACGGACCAAAACATTCGATCGCGTGTAAGTAATAACGAGATTGCTGGGCATTGAATTCATCTGATGTCGGTGGGCGAGTGGCGGTGTTCCATCCGAAGCCGTTGTCGGGCATTGCAAGTCCGCCGATCTTGGCCACAACATTCGGGCACTTCGCAATCTCGGCAATATCTTTCTTCCACTGCTCAAAGATTTCGTCGCGTTGTGTTGCGTATGGCCCAACACCAACTGGTGTTCCGAAGTGATCAAGCACCATTGTGGTCCCAGGTGTTGCCCGCGCGAGTTCTAAGAACTCGCGATTTTGGTGGTGATAGTGCCATGAGTCGTAGGTGAAACCCCGCTCACCAAGTCGCGCTACTCCACGACGAAAGGCTGGATCAAGATAAAGATCCTTGATTCCGTGACCCGGAATCATCATTGCTTCGGGATGAGTGGCGAGTGCAAGGGCATCACGAATTCCGCGGAACAATCCACGACTTGCCTCAACATGCATGTCGAGCAACTCATCACGATCATCGCGCCGGAGATCAATAGAACTCACGATTCCAGCGATCAGCGGATTCGGATCGCTTAATGCTTCATCGGCGATGTATTTCGTTTCGCCAAGCGAACGTAAGTGTTCGGGCGCTTCGCGGTTATAGGCCGAACCACATTCCATAAATATGGTCTTGACAATGTTGTGGCCCGCGCCGGCATCACGATGTAAGTCGTTGCGCGTGTAGGGCAAACCCTGACCTTGTGGCCACATGTGGTGGTGCGGGTCGAGAATGGGAAGTTCTGGTTCGACGATGTCTTCGACGACTTGGTCGAGCCACTCTTGGGTTCCTGGAGCTAGTTGAGTCACGCCGAAATCATGCCACGAATCGGGCTACGTATTTTGAGTCAGCGAACCGAGATGCGAGTAATGGTGGTCATGCTGCACCAATAGATATCGCCACGTGGACCAATGGCTGGGAAGACCGCTGACTGTATGGGGCTTGATGTTGAGACTCGAGCAACTTCTTTGCCCGTCGTAATGTCGAGAACGACAACTTGTTCGCAACCAAGTTCGGGCCGATAGTCGGCTGTCACGATTTGGCCCGTCTCGGGAATGAGCAACATGTGACAGGCATGATTTTGCTCGTGGCTCCAACGAAGTGTCACCGAGTTTTCGTCGTAATCGAAGCCACTGATGACTCCGTTGCCGCTGTCGAACCCAACAACGATTTGTCGTCTCGTGTCAACAACTGGCGGATTGGCGACGATGCCGTTGGGCAAGCCACAAATCTCAGTCAAGGTGACATGGCCAGTTTGTTTGTTGACACGCACGAGGTGAAGCGGCGCGGTTGAAATACCCACACCACGGAATGAACCAGTAAACAACTGGGTGCCTTCGCCGTTATCTAAGAACCAAGCATCGTCATCGGTGATGACAGTGTCCCACCCAAATGTTTGACCATCAAGAGTGCGATAACGAGCGTTAAATGTTTCATCAACCAACAACGACTCGCCATTCCATATGACGCGAATCAATGTGTGGTCTCCAACAACATAGATGTTGTTTCCGTCTGCCGAGAGACGAGCGATTGACGGTTCGGCAAGTTCGAGTCGCGCAACAATGTGTAGATCTTCCGGATCAAGAATCAACAACTCGGTGTTGTTCATTGGTGCGCCATTGGGTTGTCCAGGCAGAGGCCCAGAAAAATCCTTCGTTGCAATATGCCCGGTCGGCAAAATAACGAAACTGTTATACGGACGTACCCGCGGTAATTCAAAAGAAGCGATGACAGCAAGATCAGTCGACAACCGATGTGCATGATTGCCAAAGACAACATAAAGCGAACCATTGGCGTGAGCGGCCATGCCACCTGGCCACATCGGTCCACCCGCAAGTTGTTCAGATTGCGCGAGCGTTTCAAGTGTTAAAGGATCAATCTTTTCGACCCACGCCACCGAATTTGGACCGGGCATGACTCGTTGAAGAAACAACTCATCGTTTGGCCCAACAATTGGCATAGTCATTGCCAATGCATCTCGAGAGACCACTTCAAGCTGTTTTGTGTTCAAAATTCGTGGAATCGATACAT
>WLMQ01000077.1 GCA_009700145.1 Actinomycetota bacterium | reverse complement strand
CGTTGCCAATAGGGGTGGGGTCATCGATGTTGTCAGCCACACCTTCACCGTAGTTGGTCTACGGTGTCAACATGCTGAATTACGGAGATGAAAGAGCAATCCTCAATTTGTTGTACTCCTATGCCGAACGAATTGACGCCGGTGATTTCGATGGAGTCTCCAAACTTTTTGGAGAAGCGCCTGTTTTCATGGCTGGGCCCGATCAGGCAGCCGTCCCAGGCACACAGGTCGGAGCCGTATTGCGCCATTTCGTCAAAACGTACGAGGGAATCCCACGCACCAAACACCTCGTGACCAACACAATTCTTGAAGCAGATTCTCCGAATTCGGTTCGAACCCGCTCGCAATTCACAGTTCTGCAAAATGTTCCCGATGAATTACCGTTACAAGTTGTGGCATCGGGGCGTTATCACGACGAGTTCGCGAAAAATTCGAACGGAGAATGGGCGTTTTCTCAACGCATCATGCTTGTCGACGCTCACGGAGATGTGTCGGCGCATTTGAATACAGGAACTGGAATTTCATGAGTGTGAAAGTTTCGGGTGGAGGAAGGCTTGCACAGGTTCTGAGGGATGGAGTGCATTCTGATACACGTAGCGCTGTGATCGTTGTTGATCTTGACGGAGAGAACTCAATATCAAGCCTTGCCGATCTGACTGACGCAGATATTGATGAGATGTATGAACAACCTATGCAACGAGTCATCGCGGCTATTCAAGAAGCGCACTCCACAAATTGTGAACGCATAGTTGTTGTGGTCCCCACTACTGGCATGTCGGGCGGCGCTAGTTACGCGCCTCAAGCGGCACTGGCCGAAGCGGCGCGCATCTTGGTGAAGTCTGCAGCTCGTCAGTGGGGAGCAAGTGGGATCACAGTGAATGCAGTCGCTGTTGAACCGCACTGGTTCTCGATTGATACAAGCATTTCTGGTGCTGTCGCGATTGCACCTCGATCTTTGATTAACGAAGTAAGCCCAGTTGGCATTGTGACGTGGCTGTGCAGCGAAGCAGCCGGTGACATCACTGGTCAAACCATCGTGTGTGACGGAGGGCTGTGGATGTGAGTGCTCGTCGTTTAGAAAGTCGTGTTGCCGTTGTGACCGGTGCGGGTCAAGGTGTCGGCGAAGGAATCGCTCGTCGTCTTGCCCAAGAAGGTGCAACCGTTGTTGTTGCAGCCCGTCGTGCCGAGACTGGCGAGCCAGTCGTTGAATCAATTCGCTCTGCAGGCGGACAGGCAGTTTGTATCGTCACTGATGTTTCAGTTTCAGAATCAGTTGACGCCTGCGTTGCCGACACAGTTCAGCAATTCGGCCGACTCGACGTCATGGTGCACAACGCTTTTATGGGCGGGATTCCGCACAAGTTAGAAAAAGCGCAAATCGATAAGCATTGGACGCCGATGTCTCGTACTGGAGTCTGGGCCAGTCTTTTTTGCGCACGTGCGGCGATGCCTCATCTCATTGCCTCATCCGCCCGATCAAAAGGCGAGGGCGGTGGACGTTTGATTTTGATCACATCACCGTCGGGTGTCGAAGGTAGCGCGAATATCCCGCTCTATTCACCGGCCAAAGCCGCTCAGCGAGCTATCGCTAAGAGCCTGGCGCGTGAGTGGGGAGAATTTGGTATCACGGTGAACTGCATCGGCCCAGTGGCTGGAAGCCCGGCCTTGTTGACCGCATTCGATCGCAATCCGGCACTCCAACAGGCCATTGAGGCGCGAACGCCCCTTGGCCGCGTCGGCGATATCACCGATGATATTGGCTCGGTTGCACTCTTTCTTGCGAGCGACGATTCTTCATTTGTCACCGGTCAAACCATCATCTGCGATGGTGGATCATTCTTAGGTTTGTAATAGAAATTTAGTAACGCGAAAGGCAAAATCATGATTCGACTCGTCACACTTCTCAAGCGCAAGCCTGGAACAACTCATCAAGAGTTCCTTGATTATTGGTTCAACACCCACGGACCGCTCATCAAGAATTGTTCAGCTGCTAAGTATGTTCGTCGTTACGAACAGCATCCGGCAGTGTGGCCCGCTGAAGGAAGTCGTCATGAGCCTGGTTTTGACGGAGTCACGATTCAGATCTTTGATTCGGCCGACCAGTTCAACGCTCATATGGGCGAACCCGATTTTCCGTTAGTCATGGAAGACACCGAAAAGTTTTTGGATACTTCAAACATTCAGTGGATTCTCACCGAAGAACCAAATCTCGTCATTGATAATTGATACCGAGTGAGAAACATCTACAATTTGGTCAAGCAATGCACTGGTGGTGCATTGAAGGGGGAGTTATGAAGAAGTACCCAATCGAATTAGGGACCTTGTTGTTCACCATGGTCGAGCCCACCAAGGGTCATGAAGTCGAATACAACCGTTGGTACGAGCGAGATCACTTCTATGGTGGTGTGCTCGTTGGTGCTTATTCGTTCGCTGGTGATCGCTTTGTTTCAACCCGCGATCTCAAGGCTCTGCGCTATCCCACTGATTCACCCATGACCCCAGACCCCATGTCGGGTTCGTACTTGGCTATTTACTGGGTACTCAAAGGTCATCACGATGACTGGAATCGTTGGAGCGTTGACACAGTCAAGAATCTGCACGCAACTGGCCGCATGTTCGCTGAGCGCACGCATATTCATACCCAGTTGTACGACAACCAATGGTCAATGACCCGTACCGAAACCACCACCAATATTGAACTTGCGCTCGACCGCGGATATCCCGGAATCATTGTGAATGTTGGCGAGTTGAACGAAGGCGTGACTCACGCGCAGATGAGTGAGTGGATGCAGAACAATTGGGCACCGCGCGCGTTTGCCTCATCGTGGGGACCTGACGTCTTCAACTATTCAACGTTGTTGCCATTACTTGATGATGCACCACCCGATGTTCCGCGCGTACCAAAGGCCGATCAACGTTTTATGCAGATTCACTTTGTTGATCACGATCCCGCAGCCGAATGGGCAAATGGTTATGCAAAATTTGGCGCCGATCTTGAATCAAGCGGACTAGCCAAGCATTTGTGGACGAGCCCATTCAAGAACACTGTGTTTGGCACCGACACTTACACCGACGAGTTGTGGTGATTGATATGCAACAAATCACTGGCAAAAAGATTTTGGTTACTGGTGTCACTGGTTGGGTCGCTGGACCACTTGCTGAATCACTTGCGACTCAGGGCAACACGGTTTACGGTGCGGCACGTTTCAAAGATCCGGCCCAACGTCAGCCATGGCATGACAAAGGCGTGCAGACAGTCAGCATCGATTTAGAAAAGGGCAAACTCGACGAAGTGCCAAGTGATCTCGATCTGGTTTTGCATTTTGCAGTGGCGAAGAGCAGCAACTTTGATGAAGCATTTGCGTCAAACGCTCATGGCAGTGCTGATCTTTTAGAAGTCGCTGCTAATCAAAGTGACAAGTTGTCCTTTTTTCACTGCTCATCAACCGCGGTGTACGAACCAAAGCACGGTGAAGCCCGTAAAGAAACCGACCTTCTTGGTGATAGTCATCGCCCGATGCCCGGTATGCCGACATACAGCATTTCAAAAATTGCTGGTGAAGTTCTTGTGAAGCACACGGCAAAGCGTCTCGGTGTCCCGACTGTGATCGCTCGTCTCAATGTTCCGTACGGTGATGCCTACGGTTGGATGTCATTTCACTTGATGATGATGGAACGCAATATCCCAGTGCCAGTTCATGTTGATCAACCAACGACCTATACGCCAATCCATGCAGATGACATCAACCGCAGTATTCCGTACTTGCTTTCGTACGCGAACACCGGGGCAGAAATTGTGAACTGGGGCGGCGATCAGTTGGTGTCAATTGAAGATTGGTGCGAAGAGATGGGTCGACTGACTGGCATCGTTCCCACTTTCAATCCGACGACCGCGACGATTGCATCTATTGTTCCCGACTTGCAGAAATTACATGATGCTGGTTTTCATTCGTCAGTTGATTGGCGTGAAGGCATTCGTCGTCAAATTTCAACGATGCGCCCAGAGTTACTGAAGAACTGACTCATTCAATAACTAGACGGGATCAATTCGCTTGATGCCTCCAGTTCGGCTCAAACTATAAAGTTCGCCGTCTGGACCTTCAGCAAAAGAAGTCAGGATGTTTCCACTTTCGGAAATTTTAAGAATAGTGATCCCATCTCGACCGAGAAGACTGAGTTTGCCGGCCATATCACCGAAGAGGAGAGCACCTTTCATTTTCGGTATCTTTTCGCCGTGGTAAACAAAGCCCGCGATGATAGCTATCCAACTGGGATGAGCAAATTGATAAATCGGAGGAGTGAATTCGTACATTCCTCCGTTCTTTCTTTGCTCCAGTCCTTCCATAAACGGCCAACCGAAATTCACTCCTGAAGTTCCGGCAGGAAGATAATTCAGTTCTTCATTGGTACTTTCACCCACGTCGGTGATGTAGATATCGCCGTTGGCATGGTTCAACGCAAACCTATGAGGTTGTCGAAGTCCCTTGACATAAATTTCTGGTGCACGTGTTGGGTCATCGACAAAAGGATTATCTGTAGGGACGGTGTATCCGTCACCGTCGATGTTTGGAATGATCTTTAAGATGCTTCCAAGAAGAGACGTGTAGTCCTGCGATGTAGCTCCTTTATTGCCGCCGCCGTCGCCGAGGGAAATATAGAGGGCTCCGCTTTCGTCAAATATAAGATTCCCCGCTTTATGGCTAATGCCAGGTTGCTTGACAAAGAGAACAAGCCTGCGAGTTGAAGGATCGGGCATTCCATTATTGAAGGCATACGAAACGACATTTGTGTCTTTGTTGAGATCGTTATATGTCAAGAAGAGTCGACCATCAATGGGGCTAATTGCGACACCAGTCATTCCTCGTTCTGATTCGAAAGAGTAGGGAGTGACTTGATCGACTAAGTCAATTGCCAGTTCGACCGTCGAAAAGTCGGGCGGAGTGCGGAATACTTCGCCCTTTTGAGTGATGACATAAAAATATTTTTGTTCATCACTCCAAGCCATGCCCAAAGCAAGCGGGATATCTGCAACTGGAGTTAATTTCAGATCAAGCTTCTCAAGTTCTGAAGTGGGAGGAAGAGGATCAAAGTTGGGTGGCGGTGGAGGCTTTGAAATGGTTGTCGTAGTCGTTGTATTTTGGGAAGTGGTACTGGTACTTTCGGCTGGCATCGGCAGCGTGGATGTGCTCTCGGCAATCGTGGAAGTTTGAGAATTCGATGTGGTTTCAGAAGACTGCGAACACGCACTCATAACAAGAGTAATCAAGATGGTCAATGCCAATAGCCGCCGACTGGAACTGCCTCGGCTTTGATTTTTCTGAATCATCATGATGATTACAGAGAAATCTGCTCGTACAGCATGGCCTTATGCATAATGAGGTCTTCGGGGTCGTCGGGCATTTCGCGTTCGCCATATGCGACACCACGAAGTGATGTTCGAATAGCTACTGCTGCAAAACGCAAACTGGCGTACACGATGTACCAATTGAGATCTTCGATGTGTCGTCCGCCTGCGCCTTCGTACGCTTTGATGATGTCTTCGGTTTGACAGAACTCGGGGAAGCCCGGCATCTCAAAAACATCAGCCAAAGACTGAAAGAATTGATGCATGAAAATGAGCCAGCCAACATCAATGCCGGCAGGACCGACGTTGACCATTTCCCAGTCAAGAACTGCGGTGGGCGTGAGACCATCAAACAACACGTTGCCAGGTCGCGCATCGCCCCAGTTAATAACGGTGGGTCCAGGATTGCTGGGCTTACGTTCAGCGAGCCAGGTGAGTGCACGCTCAATGACTGGTAATTGCAGATCGCCACGCGCCCAGTCGTAATAGTCGCGCTGCTCAGCGAGCAAGCGATCAATCGCGTCGCCATCGCGCGAAGGCAAAAAAGATACATCGCCTATTGCTGTTGACAAATTGATGGCATGAATGCGAGCTTGAACCCGCGCTACTTCGCGACCAAGTTCGCGTCGATCGTCGACGGACATGGCGTCCATATAACTTCCGCCAAATACGTACGGGGGCATATCGGGTAGCGCCCGACCATTCACCCGATCCATGACCATGAAAGGTGAACCCAAAATTGAAGTGTCGGTTTCAAGGAATCGAACATTGGGCACTGGAAGGTTGCTGTTGTTGCCAACTAGTTGCATAGCCCCGGCCTGAGCAACCATGTCGTAAATCGGGAAAACCGGCCAATCGTTCATGTCGGGGTTGAGACGAGTCACAACTGGTTCAACGAGTCCATTGTGATGAAGAGTGAAAAGCAACGTCTCACTACTCATTCCGGTTCCCTCTGGAATACCGACATCGGTGATCGTGCAGGCATGACCAAACTGTTTGCTGAACCACGCTTCGAGCGTGCGGGCGAGTTCTTCGGGATTGCGTTTCGAAGGTAACGGCATGATCAGACTTATTTGACGTAAGCGAGGTGTTCAAAGCGATTGCTGATGAGCCAACCATTTGCGGTGCGCACGATGGTGTCGTTGTACCAACCACTGGCCTGCATGTAAGTCGGTTGATCGCCGGGGATTCGCATCGTCATCGTGTACACCGAACGAACTTTGGCGGTGTCATCATTCTCGAAAGTGATGGCCACATTGCCACCTGCCGAAAGCGAGACATCAAACATCGACATCATGCCGCTGAAAGTTTCGGCAGCCACAGCGGGTGAACCTACTGGTCCACCAGCGGTTGAATAGTCAACATGGGCGTCGGGAGTGAAGGCTTTTTGCCAGGTGTCCCAATCACCGTCAACGAGGGCCCAGGTATAACGCGACAACAAGTCGGTGATGAGTGAGCGGTCAAGGGCTTCGTTCAACATAATTTCCCCCAAGGAGTCAAGTAATTCTCTCAAGATCATAAACCCTGATCACGGGCGAGTCACTTGCTGGCAGAATAGAAACATGACTTCTGTGCAGAGCATTGAATCCCACGTTGTTCTTGGCACCTGTCATCACGACTGTCCCGATACCTGTGGCTGGGAAGTCACGGTCGAAGGCGGTGTGGCCGTCAAAATGCGGGGTAATGCTCAGCATCCCTATTCGCAAGGCGAACTATGCCCCAAGGTCAACCGATTTTTAGATCGTGTCTATAGCCCGGACCGTATTTTGCATCCCCTGATTCGAACTGGAGCCAAGGGGACTGGAGAGTTCCGTCAAGCTTCTTGGGATGAAGCGTTACATCTAGTGGCTTCACAGGTCCATGAAGTATCGGCCGAGTTTGGTGGCGAGGCCGTGATGCCCTGGGGTTCGGCAGGCACGCAAGGTTTGATTCAAATGAATTCGCTTGACCGACGATTCTTCGCCAAGGTTGGTGCATCGCGCCAAGTTGATTCGTTGTGTGGAGCAACTGCCATGGTCGGATCGACACTGACACTCGGATCGCCTTTAGCGAATGATCCGATGGATATTCAATATTCGCAATTGATTTTGTTGTGGGGAACAAATACCCGTTTGGCGAATCGACACTTGTGGCCTTTCATTGAAAAAGCTCGTGCCAATGGCGCCAAAGTTGTCGTGATTGATCCATTGAAAACAATCACGGCCGAAGCCGCTGATGTTTTTATTCAGCCGTTACCTGGCACCGATGTCGCCTTGATGCTGGCGGTGATGCACATTCTCATTCGCGACGAATTGACCGATACCGATTACATCGTGCAGTACACCGAAGGTTTTGACGAACTGAAAGAACAAGTTTCGCAATGGACACCTACTCGGGCTGCCGAAGTATGCGGTATCTCTGTCGACGAAATTGAGTCTTTGGCGCGCGATTACGGAACCACTAAACCCGCATTTATTCGCTCGCTCATTGGAGCCGAGCATCGAGAGCACGGAGTGATGTTCTTCCGTACTCTCACGTGTCTGCCCATGCTCACTGGAGCATGGCGCCATAAAGGTGGCGGGTTCTCGCGCAGTGTCGGTTCGTATGCGGCAACAAATGTGGATGATTCAGTCTTTGATGTTCCATCACTGAGTGCGGGCAAAGAGCGTCGGTCGTTGAGTATGAACCACATTGGTCGAGTGCTCAACGACACAACACTTGCTCCACCTGTCAAGGTGTTATTCGTGTACAACGGCAATCCGCTGGTCACCGCACCGAACACTGAGTTAGTTCGTCACGGACTTGAGCGAGAAGATTTGTTCACGGTGGTTTCTGAACAGTTCATGACCGACACTGCGAAATACGCCGACGTCATTTTTCCGGCTTGTACACAAATTGAACAATTAGATGTTGTTCCGTCGTGGGGTCATCTCTATTTAGGTTGGAATCATCAAGCGATTCAGCCGTTGGGCGAGAGTGTTGCCAACACTGAACTGTGGCGCCGATTGTCGGCAGCGTGTGGTTTTACTGAGCCCGAACTTTTTGAAAACGACGAGTCATTAATCATCAATGCCTTGCACGATGTCGATATAGAGCATTTGAAAACCGATGGCTTTGTTCGGTTGTCTTTGCCAGTTGACTTATTGCCGTACGCAAACGGCGGATTTGAAACAGCGTCCGGTAAAGCAATGTTGATCAATCACGGTTTGCCGGCCGTTGGGTTGCCGGCATTGCCGACATATTTAGCAGGCGATGAAATGGCTGCTGATCCGACTGGCCGAGCGCAGTATCCATTGTCCTTGATGTCGCCTAAAACGCATGTGCGCTTTTTGAATTCGACATATTCAAACTTGCCGCATCACGCGAATCCTGAAGGTGAAATGTTTTGTGAACTTGATCTGGTTGATGCGACTGCACGGGGGATTGCCGATGGTGATCGAGTGCGAGTTTTCAACCAGCGTGGTGAACTTGATGTGGTTGCACGAGTAGCGGCTAATGGCGGCCGTGTGCGACCTGGCCTG
>WLMQ01000076.1 GCA_009700145.1 Actinomycetota bacterium | reverse complement strand
GAACTAGGAGCCAAGCACATTCAATTCATCCCGATCGTCGAACGATCAACACCGGTTGACTTGGAAATCGCCGAAAAGGGCTGGAGTGAAAAACCAGGACGTCGACGAATCTTGTATACCCAACAGGGCAACCTTGTCACCAGTCGATCAATCACCGGAAAACAGTACGGCAATTTCTTGAGTGCTGTCTTCGATGAGTGGATTGCTCATGACGTCGGTGAAGTGTTCATCCAGATCTTTGATGTCACTCTTGGTGCCCATGTGGGCTTGTACAGCTTGTGCGTCCATGCACCAACTTGTGGAACAGCGCTAGCCCTCGAACACAATGGCGACATGTACTCATGCGATCACTTCGTTGAGCCCGATTACAAACTTGGCAATATTCATCAGACACCCATGATTGACTTAGTGACTTCGCCACAACAAGTTCAATTTGGGCGCAATAAGCAATCGCTATTGCCAAACATGTGCCAACAATGCGATGTGCGCTTTGCTTGCAACGGAGGCTGTCCAAAAGACCGCTTTATCGAGACTCCCGATGGTGAAGCTGGGCTGAATTATCTCTGCGAAGGATTCCAAACCTTCTTCCGCCATGTTGATTCACCGATGAAAAGAATGGCCGAACTCATCAGTCAGGACCGCTTTGCCGACGAAATCATGTCCGAGCACTGATCCGAACTATTCTTGCCCCAGCACTTGCCGTAGGGGGAAAAATGTCAATTAGTCATCAAGAGGCCATCGCGCAACTCACCGCACCTGGGTCGGCATTTGAGACTCACAAGATCTTTGTCAACGGCGTCGAAGTGAATGCCTTCAAAAATGCTCCAAACAATCTGCGTGAAGTTTTTGATATGTCGCGTACCCGTGGAGAAACCATTTTTCTTGTGTACGAAGATGAACGTTGGTCGTTCGCTCAAACGATGAGCCATGTTGATGCGATTGCCGCCATGTTGGTGCATAAATACGGCGTGAAAAAGGGCGATCGTGTTGCCATCGCCATGCGCAACTATCCCGAATGGGTGATGTCATTCGCGGCCATCTTGTCCATCGGTGCAATTTCGGTTTCTTTTAATGCCTGGTGGACCGAAGACGAGAATGACTTTGCTCTCGAAGATTGCGGTGCAAAGGTGTTGCTGTGCGATGACGAGCGTGCCGAACGTTCAACGAAGTCGATCAAGCGCTTAGGCATACACGGAGTTGTCTGCCGTTCAAAGAAGCCGTTGCCCGAGAGATTTGATCGCTGGGAAGACTCGATCATGCTTGGCGAAGCAATGCCTGAAATCGATATTTCGCCTGATGACGATGCCACGATTTTGTACACCAGCGGTACGACCGGTCGACCAAAAGGTGCAGTCAGTACTCATCGATCGATTATTCAGGCGCTCTTGGCATTTTCATGTCGAACCACCATTACGAATGTTCGCTATCCCAAGGATCCCAAAGACTCGAACGATGCGCCAAGTTTGGTCCCCGCGTTTATTTTGGTCGTCCCTCTTTTCCATGTCACGGGCTGCATTCCCGTCATGATGAGCTGTTTTGTTGGTGGCCTCAAACTTGTCATCATGTACAAGTGGGAACCCGAGCGGGCGTTGCAACTCATTGAGCGCGAGCAGATCACCAACTTTGTTGGAGTGCCCACCCAATCTTGGGATCTCTTAGAGTGCCCCAACTTTTCGAAGTATGACGTCTCAAGTCTGAACAGCGTGGGTGGCGGAGGAGCTCCAGCACCACCCGAATTGGTGAAGCGCGTTGCAACCAACTTCAAAAAGGGTCAGCCTGGTATTGGATACGGCATGACCGAGACGAATGCTTACGGCCCACAAAACACTGGACCTGATTACATTTCGCACCCCACATCAACGGGCCGCGGAGTCCCCATTCTCGAAATTGAAACTCGTGACGCCGATGGTCTTCGTTTAGGCGCGGACGAAATCGGTGAGATTTGGTTCAAGGGTCCACATCTCATTCGCGGATACTGGAATCGACCAGAAGCAACTGCAGAAACCATTGTCAATGGTTGGCTGCGTTCGGGCGACCTCGGAAAGATTGACGAAGACGGATTCGTGTATGTACTTGATCGCGCCAAGGACATGGTGCTTCGTGCTGGCGAGAACATCTACAGCGCCGAAGTTGAAGCCTCAATTTATGAGCTCCCCCAAATCCACGAATGTGCGGTCTTCGGACTTCCCCACGAACGTCTCGGTGAAGAAGTCGCCTGTGTCATCATGCTCAAACCAGGCATGACGCTGAATGCCGAAGACGTTCGCACTCATGTTGCCAAGAACTTGGCTGGATTCAAGGTGCCAACTCGAATCGCATTTGTTCTCGAGCCGTTACCCCGCAATGCATCAGGAAAGATTCTCAAGCGCGAATTGCGAGACACCTTTCCGTCGCAATGACCAGGCTTGTGGCATAATTCTGTTGTGAAGCACGAGCACCCACATGTTCATGGACCCGATTGCGGTCATGCGGCAATACCCCATGACGATCATTTGGATTACGTACACGATGGGCATCTACATCACCAACATGACGATCATTGGGACGAATGCACTGTTGAAGGATGCGTCGAGCACGCCCAACACGAACACCAACATGGCCCCAATTGTGGTCACGTTGCCGTCAACCATGGCGATCACATCGATTATCTACACGACGGACACTTACACGCCGCCCATGGCGACCACTGGGACGAACACTAATCCTGTGCTTCTGGTGTCGTTTTAGTTGGCTATACCGAAAAAAAAGACACCAGAATCACAACTGTTTTTGAGTTAGTGGTCGTGGTCGTGGTCGTGGTGGTGTTCGGTGACGACAAGTTGATCGCCCACTTTGGTGAGTCCGATACCAAATGTTTCCAGCAAGTTCTCGGGAGTCATCACCACATTGGGTGGACCATCGGCAATCACGCGACCAGCAAGCAACATAACTCGATCGCACATTGAGGCTTCTCCGACATCGTGAGTTGCTGTCACGACGGCTGCTCCCCGACTCCGTTCAAAGTTCAAGGCATCAATGTACGCAGCGCGACCTGGAGCATCGAGACCAGCCGTTGGTTCATCGAGTAGCAATAAATCAGATCGACGGGCGAGTACCTGCGCTAAATACACCCGCTGTTGTTGGCCTCCGGATAAATCGCGCAACGGCCGATCGGCAAGATCTGAAACCTTCAATAATTCCATTGATTCGCTCACGATCACATCATCGGCTCGACTACGACGCGTAAAACGAGAACGTTGATCAAATCGGCCCATTCGAACAACGTCAATCGCCCGCAGCGGCAATACGAAACCGCTCTGATGAAACTGACTGAGGTAAGCCACTCGCTGCGAAGACTCACCGACTGGTCGACCGAGAATCTCGAGGCCGCCTTCAACGACCGGCAAGAGTCCAGCCAACGTTTTCAGCAAAGTTGATTTACCTGAACCGTTTGATCCGACCAAAGCCGTTGATCCACCGGGCTTTAAGAATGCCTCAACACCAGAAAGCACGGCATGCGAACCGTAGCCAACGCTCAATCGGCGCGCGACAACTGCTGTTTCGCTCATGCCCGCGCGCCTTGAACCGATTTTTTCAACGAGACACCAGTCAGCACAACGAAGAAGATCGCAACTGCCGTCAAAACAACCGAGGCACCGGCCGCCCATGAAAAATGGTACGAAGCCAATAGTCCCAAATAAGTAGAAACGATGCCAACAACCGAAGCCCACAACATCATCGTTCCGATTCGCTTAGCAAGTAACGCCCCAACTCCTGCTGGCGCCAACAACATGCCAAAGACCAGCAACGAGCCAACAGTCTGAAATGAAACCACAACTGTTCCAGCGATGAGAAGAAGCATTAAACGGTGATACCACTGAGCCTTGTATCCCATCGCTCGGGTGAGGTCACCATCGAAACAAAGCAACAAAAATGGGCGAGCCGAAAACACAGTTACAACCAGAACAACCAACAATGCCAGAGCCTGAGCCAGCAAATCTGAATTGGCCACACCTAAGAATTGACCGAACAGAATCGACTCTAAGTCTCCAGTCAACTTATTAGAACTTGAAACAAGCACAACACCGAGCGCGAGAAGGCCGATAAACAACAGTCCGATTGCCGTGTCGTTCGACAGTTTTGAACGAGCGGTAATAAACCCAACTCCCCCGACCATAACCGCCGCTCCAACTGCAGCACCGAGCATCGCAGGCATTCCCAAAATCATCGCAACGGCAACACCTGGCAACACTCCATGGGCAAGCGCATCCCCAATAAAGGCCATACCTCGAAGAACGACATAGGTTCCCACAATCGCACAGGTCAATGAAACCAAAATCCCAGCAAGCAACGCGCGCTGCATAAACCCGTTATGCAGAAAGGGATCAACGAAATTGCCCATAAGTACTACGACTTGAGCGCTGTCACAATTGTTGATGCGAGATTCATCATGAAAGTTGCATACGACCCATCGTCGGGAAGTACATGCGTTGAAACTTCAACGACTTTGACTCCCGCATCTTTGGCCAGAGAATCAGCAACGTCGCCCGATGTGCCAAGTTCGGTAAAAATCACTTGGACTTGATTGGTCTTGATCTTCTCAACAAGTGAAGTCATATCAGCGGCTGATGCTTCAGATTTGCTCGACAGATTAGGAATGATCGCCCCAATCAAAGTGAATTCATAACGACGAGCGAAATATCCCAACGACTCGTGCCCAGTAATCAACAGACGTTGCGCTGGGTCAAGGGCACTCATTGATTTTTCAATGTTGTGATCAAGCGTCAGCAAGTCTTCTGAAACCTTTGCGGCTTGTTCAGAAACTTCAATATTGATACTCGACAATTTTTCGCCGAGTGCTCGTACAACTTCGGCCATCACCGATGGATCGGTCCAGATGTGTGGATCTTTAGCACCGACTGATTGGTCTTCATCGGTTGGGTCAGCGCCTTCGCCTTCTCCGACTCGACGTGGAGTGATGTGATCGGTTGCCACAAAAATATCGACGTGATCATCGTCTGCCTGCTTGAGCACATCAACAAGACCCGCTTCAAGACCAAGTCCATTTGTGACGACGAGGTCGGCATGTTGCAACTTCTCAATGTCTTTGGCCGATGGCTGCCATTCATGAGGATCACTTCCATCGGGCATCAACACAGTGACATCAGCGGACGTTCCGACAACATCACGAACTAATGCACCCAAAATCGAGTAGGTCACCACAACACTCGGACGATCAGTGGCTGTGACAGAGGTTGAACCCTTTCCCCCACATGAGGTTGCCAAAAATCCGACGACCGCCAGAGCAGCGACACAACGCCCGATGTGCTTGAGGTGTTTCACGTGACTCACAACATAATGGTAATGATTCTCATTTATGAAAGCAACACTTTGGCCTTTCTTGGGGCAGCATTCGCCCGCAAGCACTACGGTCTGTTCATGGTTTCTGCATTTCTGCACCCGTTTGCCAAACCCACCCGAACCGATTTTCGCACCCTCGTCCGTGGCCAGGGCGCCGTGGTTTACGACAACCAGGGCAATCAATACATCGACGGCATGGCGAGCCTGTGGTACTGCGCAGTGGGTCACGGTCGCAGCGATATGGCCGAATCAATAGCTCGCCAAGCCGGAACTTTGGCGGCGTATTCGACCTTTGATCCATTCACCAACGAGCCCGCCGAACAACTTGCCGAAAAGTTGGTCTCGATCGGACCAATGAACGATGCGCGCGTGTTCTTCACGTCTTCTGGGTCCGAAGCTGTTGATACGGCAATGAAGTTGGCTCGACTCGCTCACGTCCAAGCGGGACACCCCGAGCGCACCTTGATTATTTCCAGGCAACGTGGCTATCACGGCACTGCTTATGGCGGAACGAGCGCACAAGGCATTCCTCCCAATCGCGAAGGTTACGGTCCTCTCGTTGGCGATGTTGAACAAGTGCCCGCTGATGACATCGAAGCTCTTGCGACCGTGATGTCGCAACGCGGCAACACCATCGCAGCGATTCTTGTTGAACCTCTACAGGGTGCGGGTGGCGTATTTCCACCGACCGAGGGGTACCTCGAAAGTGTTCGTCGTCTATGCGATCAGCATGGTGCGTTTCTCATCTATGACGAAGTCATCAGTGGCTTTGGAAGACTAGGAACGTGGTTCGCTGCTCACAAATACAACGTTCGTCCCGACATGGTCACCTTCGCCAAAGCCGTCACCTCTGGCTACCAACCTTTAGGCGGCGTCTTTGTTGGGCCAGCAGTTCGTCAACCTCTCGAAGCCGATCCTGCCTTCTTCTTGCGAACTGGCTTCACTTACTCTGGTCACCCAACGGCTTGCGCCGCGGCGTTAACAAATATTGAAATCCTCGAACGTGAAGACATGCTCAATCGCTCACTTCATATTGGCAAGCGACTCTCAACTGGATTACAAGCCCTTGCCGACGATGGAATGGTTGCGGCGATTCGTGGCGATGGTTCGGTCTGGGCGGTTTCTCATCATCCCCACAACGACCCTGTTGTCATTCGTGATCGCATGATGGATCTTGGAGTGATCACGCGCGCTATTGGTGCTGATGCCAATACCTTCTGCCCATCATTCGTTATCAGCGACGCACAGATTGATCAAATCATCGACGTACTAGCCACAGCACTGAAAGCAAACTGAGCAACCACATGAACAAACCAGTTTTTAATCCTTTCAATCCAGTCTTTCGCGCTAACCCATATCCCTTTTATGAGGCCTTACGCGAACAAGATCCGGTGCACACCACTGAGTTGGGCGGCATTGTCTTGACGCGCTACGAAGATGTCTCCTCGACACTTCGAAGTAATGATTTCAGCCGTGATATTGAAGCCACGGCCAATGAGCCGACTGACCCACTATGGATTGCAAAACGCGAACGCCGAAAAGGTCGTGAGGGGGCAAAAACGATTCTCAACCTTGATCCCCCAGATCACACGCGCTTACGTCGACTGGTGAGTAAAGCCTTTACTCCAACTTCGATTGACCGATTGCGCCCGCGAATTCAACAGTTGGTGGATGATGTCTTGGATCAAGCCGCAAAAAATGGCGGCATGGAACTCGTGGACAAGATGGCCTTCCCGATTCCTTTCCAAGTGATATCAGATCTATTGGCGATGCCTACAGATCGCTCCGATGAATTGCGCGAATGGGGTCAACTGATCACGCTCTCTTTGGAACCAACTTCAACTCTTGAAGACCTCGATCGAACTGATGGGGCTTTAAACGAAATGATCCCCTATTTGTTCACGATCATTGAAGATCGACGCGCTCATCCCGGCGATGACCTACTGTCCGCTTTGATCGCCGTTGAAGACGAAGGGGACAATTTGGGCCTTGATGAACTGATCTCTTTCGTCGTTTTGCTGTACATCGCTGGTCACGAGACGACAGTCAATCTGATTGGTAATTCCATCAATGCTTTGCTGCGTTTCCCCGACCAGTTATCTCTCTGGCACAACAATCCGAGTATTGCGAACCGTGCCGTTGATGAACTTTTGCGTTTTGACGGACCAGTCCAGCAGACAGTTCGCGTTCCTATCGTGCCCGTGACTTATCAGTCATTACATGGACCGATCACCGTACAACCAGGAACAATCGTGACGACGCTCTTGGGTGCTGGCAACCACGATCCAGCGATGTTCGCCGATCCACACACGCTCAAACTCGATCGCGCCAACTCCAATCGACACCTAGCCTTTGCTGGCGGCATTCACTATTGCCTCGGGGCCAGCCTGGCAAAACTCGAAGCCGAAATCGCCGTCGGCACTATGGTCAAGCGTTTCCCCAATATGAAAGCAGTCGGTGACATCACGTGGCGCGATCGACTCACCATTCGCGGCGTCGACCACTTGCAACTCGAGTTTTAAAACTTATTTGCGAGTCTTGTATTTGACAGCGCGGTTGCCGTTTTCATCGCGAGTGTCAAACTGCTCAGAAATATCTTCGATCCACTGAATCGTTCCTGAACGCTCCATGAGGTCGGGAGCAATCACAAGTGCAGCAATTGCACGACCCACGCCAAGCGTCGTTTGAGCAGCAGTGAGATCGGTGCCACGCTCGCCCGACACTGCCTGAATAAATTCAGTCGCAACCGAACCTGGGTACACCGAACAACAGGCGATGCCTTTGGGCTTGAGCTCAAGAGCCATATCGGCGCTCAGTCGGTCGAGACCGGCTTTGCCAGCCCCATACGACGAGCTGAAGTGATATGAGCTTCCGCCTGGTGATGAGACGTTGATGATTGATCCACCAGCGCCTGCAGCGAACAACAAAGGTGCGGCGTGCCACGAAGCGATGTAATGGGCTCGAAGGCCAATACCTACTTGATCGTCCCAAATGCTGACGGGGTGATCCCAGAAGCCTCCGCCCCAGGCCGGCGGATCAGGAATCTTGTACACGTTGTTGACCAAGATGTCGATCTTGCCAACTTCGGCTTTGATGCGCGCGAATAATGCGGCGATCTGCGCATCATCTCCGTGGTCAACCTGGACAGCAATACCTTTGCCCCCAGCTTCATTCACCATTTTGACTGTCGTGTCAATGGTGAGAGGGCCATCGCCCGACGAACGACCCGTGATGTACACAGTCGCGCCCTTTTCAGCGAGAGCGATTGCGGTGCCGCGACCAATACCTCGACTTGAACCGGTGACAACGGCAATCTTGCCAACAAGGTCGCCACTCATGCGGTCACACCTTTGGCGGCGGTGAACTCAATTTCAAGATCGGTCAAACCTCGGAGCATGAAGCTGGGGAAATACTGATACTTGTTCGACTCTGACAACGTGATGGTGTCAATGCGCTTCGACAATTCTTCAGCCGCGACCTTGCCTTCAAGGCGTGAAAGGTTTGCACCCAAGCAGAAGTGAATACCCTTACCAAAAGCGAGATTCTCGCGAAGATGATAACGCATGGGACAGAACTCATCTGGTTTGTCGCACAAAGCTTCATCGCGGTTTGCTGATGCAAACACGATGATGATGCGCTGACCCTTGGTGAGTTGCACTCCCCCAAGTTCGGCATCCTTGGTGACGATACGCCACATACCTTGGGTTGGCGTCGACAAACGAAGCGTTTC
>WLMQ01000075.1 GCA_009700145.1 Actinomycetota bacterium | reverse complement strand
GATCCGATTGTTTTTGATCCACGTTTGAATGTGCTCAATTTGGTGAATGCTTCAGATGATTCGGCAATTGCGACAGTTGTTCAATGGAATAGTCACCCAGAAAGCACTCTCGGTTGGAATCCGCCAGACGTACCAAATCTCGAAACTATCTGTGCAGAAAAGGGATGGGATGGTGAGTCTTGCTCGGCAGACGGTCGTTACTTCACCGCTGATTACCCCGGAGTTTTGCGTGAGCGACTCCAAGCTGCAGGCTTTGGTGATGTTTTGTATCTCAATGGGGCCGTGGGTAGTCAAATCGGTCCTGGCGATGCCGATGTCTGGGAAGTCACCGATGTGCACCCGATTGGAAACGGTTGGACTGCGCCTGAAGGAGCAGGACCTGTCGAGGGCTGCAGTGATCTACGTTGTCGTAACTTCGCTCGCACTTCAGCCATTGGAGAGCAACTGACTCAAGCAGTTCTTCAATTGGTCGCTCAGGCAAAAGTCATTGACATTGATCGAGTCAAGTTCAGCACCGAAGAGTTTTTTACCCGATTGACCAACATCGGTTTCCGGTTACTCATCGGAGACGGTGACCTAGCTTGGAAGTCACCAACTCTGTACACATGCGAACCGAATCAACCGCCGTCAGATGAAACTTGTCAGAGTGACAATGACGCTCTTGAAGTTGATCCAGTATTGACGCCCCTCACTGACAGTGAAATTCGTGTTGGTGACATGCTGAAGACGAGGGTGTCATTCTTGGATCTTGGAGTAGTGGGTTTCATGTTTATGCCTGGTGAATTGCCGCCAGAACTTGTCGTCGGTCTGCCAAAAGATTTTGATACGAACACAGAAAAGTATTATCTGGAGGGTGCAGGCTTACATGCCGAAGGAGTTGAATACGACTTCCCGGGCTACTTGACATCACTAGTACAGCGAGATGTTTTGTTCACCGTTGGTCTGGGAACTGAAGAACTTGGTTATTGGGTACCAGTTTCTGAGTACCGTCTCAAGTGTCTTGAAATTGCGTTACCAGGGGGCTCAACGTGTGCAGACCTTTACGCCCGTGGAATGATTGAACACGCTGATTCTGCTGGTGGATTGACGTGTAAAAAGATTACGGACGATCCTTCAGCCCTTGAAGCATATGATTCCGCCGATGCAGCAGCCGTAGCGGCCATATGCCGATATGGGCAAGCGCTCGGACGCGAGTTGGGGGAGCCGGAAGGGCATTACGAAGAGACCAATGCTGCTGGGTGGGATCTCGTTGATGATCTATGGAACGCAGCTACGAAACTCTTTGGTAACACTGGCTCTGGCCGGATTAACCCTGACAACTCTGGTGAAACAATTCAATATCCACCGAACTGAAGGTCGCCTCAACTTACGACGTAGAGTTTGCTCATGGCTTTAACAAAGAAATCCCTTGGCAAATTAGGTATCTGGACTTTCCAACTTGATATGCAGCCCATGAAAGAGGCGCAAAAAGTTGCGGCGCAGATTGAAGAATTGGGCTTCGGCGCAGTGTGGGTTCCAGAAGCAGTCGGCCGTGAACCATTCGCATCATGTGGCTTGCTGTTGTCAGCGACAGAAAAACTGATCATGGCCACCGGCATTGCGTCATTGCATGCGCGTTCGGCAATGACGATGGCTGCTGGTCAAAAAACTTTGACCCAAGCATTTCCAGATCGCTTCTTGCTGGGTATTGGTGTCAGTCATCAACCAGCAGTTGAAGGATTTCACGGTGCCACATACGGCAAGCCGTACTCGAACATGGTTGCTTACCTCGATGCGATGGATCGCAGTTTGTTCTTCGCATCAGGACCCACCGAGCCAACCGCTCGTTGCTTGGCCGCACTTGGTCCGAAAATGTTGAAGTTGTCAGCCGACCGAACTTTGGGTGCGCATCCGTACTTTGTTCCGGTTGAGCACACGCCAATCGCTCGTGCTGCACTTGGACCCGATGCATTGTTGGCACCAGAACAGGCTGTTGTCTTCTCAACCAATGCCGAAGAGGCCCGTGCCGTTGCTCGCGGCCATATGTCGACATACATGGGGCTTCCGAACTACACCAACAACCTGCGACGTTTGGGTTGGGGAGACGAAGACCTCATCACGGCTAACGGCCCATCAGACAAATTGGTTGATGCAATTGTCGCTTGGGGAACTCTTGATGACATTCACGCACGCATTAAGGCCCATCTCGATGCTGGTGCCGACCATGTGAGTATTCAGGTGTTGTCGGCCAATCCGGCTGCGGTGACAATGAACGAGTTCAAAGAACTCGCCAGCCTGATCCCGAGTTTGTGATTCGGTATTAGTGGCCAGTTAACGCGCCGTACAGCAATGTCGCCAAAGTGTTGCGAATGGCATCACGGTTAGCACCTCGTCGAGCCATTTCTGGCCGGAAAGCCAAGAGCCGTTCGCACATGGCAACGACAGCCGCTGCCGTGGTAAACGGATCAAGCGAATCTGAAAGTCGTTTGGCAGCGATTCCTTCAGTGACCATCGCCTGAAGAGCGTCCATCACGAGCAAGTTTGCTTCGGTGCGTACGGCACGGAAATAACGGTTACCTTCTTCGGCCTTTAAGTTACGGGCGCGAAGAACTGCGTGATGGGTATCCCAATACGCCATGTACGCATCAACAAATCGTCCGGCTCGTTCTAGACCATCAGATTCGTTCCAGCCAGGTTGCAAGAGAGCTACTAACGGTTTCTCGTCTTCAGTTGCTTCTTTGGCGAGTTCAAGAATGGCTTCGTCGACATCGTTGAAGTATTGATAAAAGGTTGCTGGTGATGAACCAACATCGCGAGAGATATCAACCACGCGCAGATCAAGAATTCCTTGTTCTTGCAACAACTTGGCAGTTGCATCAAGAAGTTTGCGACGTGTTGCGAGCGCACGTGAACCAATGACTCGGCCATCGGCTGCAAACACATCGTCGCTCATCAGTTTGCTCCGTAAACAGCAGCAGGTTTTGGAGCTTCACGAATGAGATCGGCAACGACAGCTCCAATTTCGGCAGGCTCGTAACGTGCACCTTTGTTGAACGGTTGGCCGTGTTGCCAGCCATCGGCAACTGAAAGTTCGCCGCCAGCAGTTTCGAACATGCGACCAGATATTTCGCAGGCTGATGAACCCAACCACACAACAACGGGGCTGACATTGGCAGGGTCCATGGCATCAAAACCAGATTCGGGCTTCTTCATCATGTCGGCGAATGCTTCTTCGGTCATGCGACTACGGGCAGACGGTGCGATGCCATTGATCTTGATGCCGTAACGATCGAGCTCGGCCGCGGCCACAACTGTGAATGACGCAATGCCTGCTTTAGCGGCAGAGTAGTTGGCTTGTGACACGCTGCCAAATAGTCCGGCGCCAGATGATGTCGTAACGACCCGTGCATCTATTGGGGTTCCGGCTTTGCTCATTGCTCGCCAATAATCAACAGCTTGGCGCACCGGACAGAACATGCCACGCAAGTGAACTTTCATCACGGCGTCCCATTCGTCAACTGACATGTTCACAATCATGCGATCGCGCACAATGCCAGCGTTGCACACCAAAGTGTCAAGGTGTCCGAATGTGTCGATGGCTTGCTTGATCATGCGGCCAGCACCATCCCAATCGCTCACATCATCGTCGTTGACGATTGCCTCGCCGCCAAGGCTTTTAATCTCGGCGACAACTTCGGCGGCTGGTGTGAGGTCGTGACCTTCACCGGTGAGTGACGCGCCAACATCGTTGACGACGACTTTGGCGCCTTCGGCAGCAAATGCCAAAGCATGAGCGCGGCCAAGACCTCGGCCGGCTCCAGTGATGATGACGACTCGTCCGTCACAAATTCCCATGATGCACTTCTTTCAGCAGGTGATGCCGCCATCCATGACGACAATAGAACCCGTCATGTAGCGACCTTCGTTGGATGCAATGAATGCAAAGAGATTGGCCATCTCGTCGGGCTCTGCCGGATCCATTGGTGTCATGATCTTGCCCATGAGTTTGTAATCAGCGTTTGCAGGGAGTGCAGCAAACGAATCATAAATCGCCGTATTGGTGCCGCCTGGTGCCACCGCGTTCACACGAACGCCCTTGCCACGATATTCGTAAGCAAGTGCACGAGTGAGGTTGACGACGCCACCTTTGCTTGCGCAGTAGGCAGCGCTCCATGGCGCACCCATCAAGCCCGATGTTGAAGCGGTGTTGACGATGACGCTGTCCCGACCAGACTTGGCATACGACGCCAAGAGATGCGGTAGTGCATAGCGCGTGACATAGAACGTGCCATTGAGATTGACCGACACAATGCGATCAAACCAATCGGGAGTTTCTTCGTGGCTATTGGCAAAATGTCCGATGCCAGCGATATTGCACACAATGTCTAGACCGCCAAGAGCCTTGGCTGCTTTGTTGACAACTTTTTCAACATCAACAGCACGAGTGACATCGAGATCGTAGGCAGTTGCGGTGCCCCCAGCTTTCTTGATATCGCTAGCAGTTTGTTGTGCACCTCGTAAATCTGCCAATGCAACAGAGGCACCTTCGGCTGCAAAACGAAGCGCAGTGGCGCGTCCGATTCCGGAACCTGCACCAGTGATGAAGACGCGCTGACCTTTGAGGCGCTTATAAATGGGTGACGGCTTCAGGGCTGCCTTCTTGGCGGGTACCTTTTTTGCTGCTGGCTTTTTTGCTGTACTCATGATGCTCCTCCGTAGGTGGCTCGTAGATCTTTCTTGAGAACTTTTCCGCTGGGGTTACGCGGAAGTGCGGTAACGATTTCGAGTTGTTCTGGAATTTTGTGCAGTGATAGTTGTGCACTTTTGAGAAAACTCACCATGTCGTCAAATGAAATTGTTGTATCGATCTTGCACACGACAACTGCGCAGGCGCGTTCGCCACTCTTTTCGTCGGGAAGGCCAATCACTGCGGCATCAGCAATGGCCGGATGGGCAAAGAGTAAGTCTTCGATTTCTTTGGCTGAAATGTTTTCGCCCTTACGAATGATGATGTCCTTCAAGCGACCAGTGATACTGACAAATCCTTCAGCATCGATCACACCAAGGTCTCCGGTTCTGAACCAACCATCTTCATCAAAGGCATCGGCATTAAGAGTTGAATCTAAATATCCCTGACACACCTGACGGCCTTTGACGCGCAGTTCGCCTTCTTCGCCGGGCGCACAGACTCGTCCATCAATCACGGTACGTAACGTGACGCCAGGACATGGGCGACCATCGGTGAGTGCCTTCTTTTCGTCTGGATCATCAACATGCACCATGGTGTTGATGGGAGCTTCGGTGAGTCCCCACCCTCCAATGAGTGGTGCGCCAAATGCTTCCATCATTTCGGCGTGCAAAGTTTTTGGTTTTGGTGCGCCACCACCATTGAAGATGCGAACGTTCGGCAAAAGGCGTTGTCCTGCGGGAAGCTGACGCTGTGCATTGAGGTAGGTCAACCAGAAGACCGTGCCAGCGCCAGCACACGTGACTCCATTGTCACCCAACCACTTCGGTGTGTTCGTTGGGTCAAATGTTTCGACCATCAATAATTCGACGCCTGTTTGCATTGCATTGAATAGCCAAACAAGTCCACCAACGTGAGTGATAGGGAAGACGACAGCAGCTTTGTCATCGGGTCCGACTTCCATGCTCCATTGCATGCCGTCGTTAGCAGCCGACATGCTGTTGTCGCTGTGCTTGGCACCCTTGGGGTCGGCTGTTGTTCCTGATGAATAAAAGAGCCAGCGAATTGCATCGAGGTTGGCGCGATATGTCGGTAATCCAACTGCGTCTGGATCGGCTTCAGGGAGATCGGGATCGACCACGATGATTTCAACATCTTGATCGAGCGTTTCCACAACTTCTTGGGCCATGGTCAAGTAGTCGAAGCCTCGAAAAACGTGAGGCACAATGAGAACCTTGCACGTTGACTGAGTCGTGATGAACGTGACTTCACGATTGCGATAAATCGGCAGGATTGGATTTTGAATTGCGCCGAGTCGTGACAATGCTCCGGTGAGCACGAGTGATTCAAATTTCGAAGGAAGAATCCATGACACATTGGTATTTTCGGTGATTCCTTTTTGTGATAATCCAGCGGCGACGCGCTCGCACCAATTCTTGTACTCGCCATACGTCATAGTGCGACCACGTTCGTCAAGCGCCATGCGCTTGTCGGGCGTCACAAGGGCACGCTCAGAGATGAGCTGCCAGAGGGTCTTGCCCTCAGTCTCGATCGTGCCAGCGATATGCGAAGTCATTGTTGTGATTTCCGATTTCTAGAAAGTGATGACAGCGCGAGCAACATTGCCGCTCTCGAGCCCATGAACGGCGTCTTCCCAATTGGCAAGAGGAAAGGTTGCGCTGACTAGTTCATCAAGCAACACTTCGCCGCGGCGGTACAGGTCGATGATGAAAGGAATATCGCGTTGAGGACTGATGGTGCCATAGCGACAGCCAATGATTCCGCGATCAACTTGAGTGAGGCGGGTGTAAAGGCCCGAGAATTCTGCGGTCTGACTGGTGACGCCGATGACAACAACAGTGCCTTCCCAATCGAGGCACTCGAGTGCATTGCGAGTAACTGCGGGATGAGCAACGCAATCGAATGCCCAATTAACTCCACCGGCGTTGAAAGGTCCACGCGGCATTGTCTCGTTGAACGGCATGATGGCGCTCACTTCGGCAATGACATCAGCGGTTCGACCATCTAAGAAGTGTGTTGCACCGAACTGGCGGGCGAGTGCTTCTTTTTCGGGAACGGTGTCGACGGCGATGATTGTCGTGGCGCCCTGCACCTTGAGTGCTTGGATGACATTGAGTCCGACACCACCGACACCGAACACGAGTGCTGACTGTCCACGCTTGACATTGGCGCGATTGAAAACTGCACCCATTCCGGTAACGACGCCGCAACCAACAAGCGCTGCCGAAGTGAGTGGAACATCTTTCGGAATCTTCACACACTGGACATCACGTACGAGAGTTTTTTCTGCGAATGCACTCGTGGCAGCAAAGTTGTAGATGGGGTCACCGTTCAATGTGAATGGTTGGCTCCAGTTGCCAAGAGTTGCTCGGCAGGCGGTTGGTCGACCATCCATGCAGTACTGACAAAATCCGCAGGCAGCGAGTGTGGCGATGATGACGTGGTCGCCAGGTTGAACATGGGTCACGGCATTGCCGACTTCGGCGACGACGCCGGCAGCTTCGTGGCCACACACGCCAGGTGAAGGAACGGGGTACATGCCGCTCATATATGAGATGTCGCTATGGCATAAGCCAGCGGCTGCTACCTGAACCACGACTTCGCGCGGGCCAGGAGCGCGAAGTGTGAGTCCGTCGACCAACTCGGTTGTCGTCCCGTTGTAAACGATGCCCTTCATAAATTCCCCCTCAAACAGTGAACGAACTCTAGTGCAGCGACCCCGAAAATCTGACGGCGAGTCAGAAAGGTTGGCCGATGGGGCTTTCTTTCATGAATAAGGGGTTGTACGGTGCACATATGACCAATTTGATTTCTGGCTCAAAGATTGCAATTTCACCACTTCCGGGAGCTCTTGGAGCGGTCGTTGAGGGGCTTGAGGTCGCCAAGTTGAGCGACGACGCACTTGCCGAAATTGCGGTCGAGTTGAAGGCCGCTTGGGCCGAACATTTGGTGCTGTTTTTCCCAGGAGCCAACTTGGCGCCAGCTGATCAAATGCGTATGGCGCAACTCTTCGGAAACCACATTGCCGCGACCACCGAAGCTGGTGGCGACTATCGCAATGCGCCGTCATTACGCGATGAGGGTTTCCCTGAGATTTTGGTGTTGGACACTGAACTGAAACTTGATCCGCGCCAGACCGCAGTGTGGCATACCGACGTCACTTTCACCGACAACCCGCCAATCGGCTCGATGTTCGTGATGGAGATTGCTGCAACGTCTGGTGGTGACACCATGTGGTCGAACCAAATCAAAGCTTTCAATTCTTTGAGTCAGCCGATCCAAGAGTTCATCAGCGGATTAGACGCCAATCATGGTCGTCCACCGTTGACTGGTACAGCGGTTCATCCGATGGTGCGTGAGCATCATGTCACTGGAGAGAAAGTTCTGTTTGTGAATCGCGGTTGGACAAACTCGATCGTCGGCTTGAAGCCGATGGAGAGCATGTATTTACTCGAGACCATCAACCAGACAGCTGAGCGTCCCGAGTTGCAGATCAGGTGGAAGTGGACCTCTGGCGATGCCGCTTTGTGGGATAACCGCTACACAATGCACTATGCGTTGAACGATTACCGCGGTCAACGACGTCGTGCACGTCGTGCCACGATTTACAACGTGTAATTAGTTAACAGAATTTCGTAGTTCGTATTTCAGGACTTTGCCGCTGGCGTTGGTCGGCAGGGCATCGACAAAGGTGATCTGGCGAGGAACTTTGAAGTTGGCCATTCGATGACGGGCCCAGTTCAATAGTTCATTTGCGTCAATTTTTTGATCGTGTCGAGATACAACGAATGCATGCCCTACTTCGCCCATGCGTTCGTCGGGTTGCCCGACAATGGCAACTTGAGCGATTGCTGGATGATTCATAAATTCGTTTTCAATTTCGGCCGGGTATGCATTGAAACCGCCGACAATGAACATGTCCTTGAGCCGATCGGTAATTGCGACGTAACCACGTTCGTCCATGATTCCAATATCGCCAGTGTGTAGCCAGCCTTCGTTGTCAATTGTTTGAGCAGTTGCCTCGGGATCGGCAAAGTATCCAGGCATCACGTTGTAACCACGGCAAACGATTTCGCCAGATTGCCCACGCGAAACTTCAATGTTGTTCTCATCAACAATTCGTACTTCAACATCGGTGATCGCTCGGCCACTCGTCGTCGAAATTGTGACGGGGTCATCTTCGGCGCGACACATGGTGACGGTACCTGTCGATTCGGTGAGGCCGTAGGCAGTCAAGATCACTTCAAAATTCAATTCATCGCGCATTCGATTGATCATCTCAACAGGAACAGCGGCGGCACCAGTCACTGCAAGACGTAACGATGACAAATCAAACTTGGCCCGGTCGGGATGATTGAGAATGGTGAGATACAAAGTGGGTGGGCCAGGAATTGCCGAAATCTTTTCATCACTAATCTTTTGCAGAACTGCTGGAATG
>WLMQ01000074.1 GCA_009700145.1 Actinomycetota bacterium | reverse complement strand
TACAGCCAGCGTCTGCGTAGAGCGAGATCAAAAGATCAGGATCATCAGCATTGGCAGCCTGCATCAAACCGAGATAGCCAGCATCGGTTTCGTTGTCTCCACCCTTGACGGCCTTCCAAGTAATTCCAGCCTTATCAAGAGCCGCTTCAACGCCTGCGGCAGTCGAGTTAGCTCCAGCATTGTCAGCATGAATGATGCCGACAGTCTTGGCCTGATAGCGGTCCTGAGCGATGACTGCCATCACAGCAGTCGTCGTCGCATTTCCGCCGGTCAAGAACAATGCGTTCGCAGTGAAGTCAGGCGGCAAGATCGGCAATACGCCGATAACCGGCACGCCAGCTGCTTCATAGGTTGCGAAGTCTGGGAACAAGTCCAACCCGAGAAGGATTAACTCGACACCCTTACCAACCAACTCTTGTGCACAGGCTTGTGATGTCTCTGGAGTTCCGCCAGCGACACAGGTCTCGAGCTTGACTGGTCGACCACCAAAGCCGCCATGCGCATTCATGTATTCAAAACTTGCCTCGGCAAATCGACGAATGTCTGGGAAGTCAAGTCCGGCGGGATTGCCTTCAGTGTTCACCATTCCGACCAGCATTTCTGGACCCGTCGGCGGGCCATCTTCGGCTGCCGGTGCGTCAGTGCCTGAGACATCCGAAGTCATCGGTGCGTCAGTTGCTGGAGCGTCGCTTCCTGCCGGTGCTTCGGTCGCCGCTGGCGTACTACCACCATCGTCACCGCCGCAAGCAACAAAGAACAGACCACCAGCAACGATCGCGGCGAGTGCGCGTGAGCGCCGCCGTGATCCTGGAGTCCCCAAACTCTTGGATCGTGTCATATTTCCCCCTCAGTTGTATGCCGCAGGTTGCGGCGCTTACTTAGTTGGCCACTGTGGCCGGTACCCAACTGCCGTGGAACCCAAAGGGGATTCGTGGCAATTGAACCATTGCAATGGGTTCGCTGCTCATGGACTTGGCATCCATAATGACGAACTCACTTGCGTCCTTGTGTTGGTCATAGATGTATGTCATCAAATAACCATCGTCTTCAGATTTCGCACCCTCAGCTGCAGCGAACACGACTTCCCCACATGTTCGACCTTTACCGAGTTTGATTTCTGCGCACGTTCCGGCCTGACGGTCGTACTTCAAAATCGCGCCTTCATCAACTTGACCAAAGCCGGCGTTACCCATCGACATTTCGTAGCCGTAGCGGTGCTTCTTGCCAATGACTGCGTCGTTCACCCGTGGGAATTCGGCTCCACGATCGTCGATCTGCTCTTCGGTCACTTTGCCAGTTGTGGTGTTGATCGTCCAACGCCACAAGTTGGGCGGCGGGAAGTCCATCGCATCGGCTTTCCAGATATGCGCAAAGCGAGCGACATCAAGAATGATCTTGTCGCCTTCTTCGTAGCTGTTCATTGGGTGGAAGACATAACACGGATTGATGTCATACCACTTGACTTGTGAATCGTTTCCGTTACGTGGCATCACACCAAGACGTGCGGGATAGGTGTCGCTCCACGTGATGGGCATCTTGCCTTCAATGGCCAAGTTGAGATCGAACACTGCTGGCAAGTCCATGAACACCACATAGTTTTCGGTGATGTTGAAGTCGTGCATCATGGTTGAACCAGTCACGGTGATTTCTTCGCGCTGCACCATCTTGCCGTCGGCCGATACACGGAAGTAGGTGAGGTAAGGAGGCAGTGGTGCGTAACCAAATGCCAACATCTCGCCAGTCGTCGGACAAATTTTCGGGTGCGCAGTAAATGCACCTTTCAAGACACCGTTGTAATCGGTTGAACCGATGGTGTTGAGATTCCCATCAAGCACGTATGGGAAGTGGCCTTCTTCAAGCGCAAGAATTTGGCCAGCGTGTCCCACGATGTGTGTGTTGGCTTTCGAACATGTCATGTCCATCGTGACAGAGGGATCGAGAATGTTGATCGATGGATCCTTGATAAAAGGTGTTTGCACGTAACGGTTGCGATACCACTTGGCTGCACCATCTTGTAGACGAAGGCCGTGAATCATTCCGTCGCCAAAGAACGGGTGATCACTCATGCCAGTTAACGGATTCGCACCGTTGCGCAGGTAGCGACCATCAAGCTCGGTAGGAATGCTTCCCACGACTTTGAGATCGGTGAGCGTGAGCTCTTCTTGTGTTGGACGACCATTACCTTGAAGGTGAGCCGGGATTTCTTCAAGCATTGACATATTGATTCTCCTGATTGTGAAGGTTGATTCTGGATAAAGAGTTATTTACTTCTTGACTGCTTCTGGTGATCGAGCCCACATCAATGTGGCATCGAAACTGAGTGAATAATCGGGAATAAATTCCATGATCACGCGATGTGGTGAATCAAGGAACTTGCGGAATTCGTCGGCGGCCTGCTGATTGTCGGGACGCAAACGATTAGCGAACTCGGGATAGAACCAATCTTTAGTGGCACGATCGTCGCGAATCAAGCAGTCGCCCTTATAGGTAACGGTCTTGCCACCACCGAGGCTCGAGCCAGTGCTGTTAATGCAGATCGATGAACGCGGGTTACGACGTAACGCCGGAATGCGCTTACGCGTTTCGGCTGCGGTTAACCACAACTTGCCATCTTTCGGAAGGTACGACATCACCACACCAAAGGGCTCGCCCTTGTTGTTGACCCACATGAAGACGCACTCGCCAAGTGCATTCACTAACTTGCTTTCAAGCTCGGGTGTGAGTGCACATTCGGTGAGGTCTTCGTAACTGTCGTGGTTGGACATTGCGTTCCTTTAACTAACTAGTTGATCAATATGTGACGACAGTAACACGCCTGTCAAGCCATATCTACCCCTCGTAAGTTATTTACGAGGACCCTGCAATCCGTTCCACATCAAGTCGCTGATCTGGCTAGCCACTTCGTCAACGGCCCGCTCGGGCTGGGTGATCCACCACACCGAAATCATTTGCAACATTCCCACAATGCCAAAGGACCAAGCCTCGGCCACTTTGGGGTCGTGACCTTGGCTTTTGCGCCAAAAAGCGAGGGTTTTGGCCAAGGGCGTGGTCGAGCGTTCGGCCAACGACAGGCGTCCGATGGCGGTTTGCTCGGTATTTCCACCCGTGACGTACAAGAAAAGTTCACGATGTTCGGCCACGGCCAGCAGGTTTGCCCGAACGAGGCGGCTCAAACTGGCCTGATTGAGCGTTTCACCAGCAATGGCGTCTTCGGTTGCTTCAATCATTCGGTCTGCCAGGCGTTCGGCTAGAGCGTCGGCCAATTCGGCTCGTCCGCCAACCCGGTCATACACAATGGGCTTGGTCACGCCGGCTTCGACGGCCACCGCCTCAAGCGATGCCCCTGGTCCGTCTCGCTTAATGACCCGTTCAGCCGCATCAAGAACATGGTCGCGATCGATCACTAATTGCCCACCAATCGGGCGACCAGGTCGACGAGGCGAGGCAGATGACATGGCGACAGTCTGCCCCAAAAAAGCACGGAGGCGAATATTTCTTGAAATTGCCCCTATCGCCAGGTTTCTTACTGCTGGTAACTTTCACCCAAGTTCAAAATCTAAAGGGGAAATTCTGATGAGTGGATTATTCGATCTTTCCGATGATGTCGCAGTCGTGACTGGTGCTGGTCGCGGTATCGGCGAAGGCATCGCGAAAACTTTGGCTACGGCCGGTGCTGCGGTTGTGTGTGCAGCGCGACGTGCTGACGAGGTTGAACGCGTCGCTGCCGAAATTCGCGCTGCCGGCGGTCGTGCTGTCGCCATGCCTACTGACGTCACTGACAACGCTGCTGTTGAGGCACTCGCACAAAAAGCCATCAGCGAATTTGGCCATCTTGATATTTGGGTGAACAACGCTGGTGGTTCGCCCATTCAAGCACCACTCACCAATCTCGATCCCAACGAATGGGATGCAACGATGCGACTCAACATCACTTCTGTTTGGGTGTGCACCAACGTTGCAGCAAAACTGATGCGCGATGGTGGACGCATTGTCAACATTTCTTCGAAGGCTGCGGTTAACACTGTGATGGGCAGCGGTCACTATGCCGCAGCAAAAGCAGCAGTGAACTCACTCACCGTTACTTACGCAAAAGAACTTGGTCCGCGCATTCGCGTGAACTGCATCATGCCTGGCGCCGTACCAACCGAAATCATGATGAAGGCGTTACGTCTTGAAGATGATGACTTGCCAAAACTTGAAAAGATGTTGCGCCTTCCCATGCGCCGCTTAGGAACACCCGAAGATTTAGGCCAAGCCGTTTTGTATTTCGTTTCACCAGCATCAAGTTGGGTAACGGGTCAAGTCATCGGAATTGATGGAGGTTTGTGATGACCGAGTTAAACAAGAAAATCGTTTTGAAGAGTCGTCCCGCTCATCGCCCCGATGATTCAAACTTTGAATATCGCGAAGAACAGACCGCAGAACTTACTGATGGCATGTTGCTGATCAAAGTTGATCTTCTCGGAATTGATGCATTTATTCGCACAACATTGAACGAAGGCAGCTTTCACCGCGGCGCCGAAATCGGTGGCGTGATTCCAGCTCTCGGTGTTGGCGTTGTTCTTGAAAGTAACGCCGAAGGTTTTTCTGCAGGCGATCATGTCTTTGGACCATTGTGTTCACAAACTCATGCCGTCATGCCAGCGTTCACAATGAAGAAGATCGACACGACCGTCGCACCAGCGTCGGCTTATCTCGGAGCACTTGGTTTAACCACTGGCCTCACCGCGTACTTCGGAATTGTTGATGTCGGTCAAGTGAAGCCCGGCGACACTGTTGTTGTTTCCGGTGCAGCCGGAGCAGTCGGATCAGTTGCGGGACAAATTGCTCGCCTGAGTGGTGCAAGCAAAGTTATCGGTATTGCCGGCGGTGCTCACAAATCAAAGTTCTTGGTTAACGATCTAAAGTTTGATGCAGCCATTGATTACAAAAATGAAAATGTTGCCGAACGACTCGATGAGTTGGCTCCCGATGGAATCAACGTCTTTTACGACAATGTCGGTGGTGACATTCTCGATGATGTGTTAATGCGCATTGTTGAAGGATCACGCATTGTCATTTGTGGTGGCATCTCTCAGTACGAAAACATGGACGATGTTCGCGGGCCAAAGAATTACATGAAGCTCGCTGAACGTCACGCGCGTATGGAGGGCTTTGCGGTCTTCCATTTCGCTGATCACTATGCCCGTGCTGAGAAGAATCTGGCCGATTGGCTACGTAGTGGCGAGTTAGTAGTACGGGAACAGATCGAACAAGGTGTCGAGAACTTTCCAGCCGTCATGAACTTGTTAATGACGGGTGGCCACTACGGCAAATTGCTTCTCAAGGTGTAGTCCCGAACTTTTCCAGCGAGAATGGACGGTGTGAGCAGCATCGTCATCTCCGAACTTGAATATGCACCCCCCGGAGCTGACCAGCTTTTCTTTGATGTGAGTTTTGGTGTTGCACCAGGAGAACACGCCGCCTTGGTTGGTGCGAACGGCGTTGGCAAAAGCACCATTCTCAAAATCTTGACGGGCGAATACGAATGCGACGGTGGTGACTTCACTGTCAACGGCACCATGCTGTCAATGACTCAAGACGTAGGTATGTCGCGACCCACCGACACGTTGCGTGAAATGCTGATTGAAGTTGCGCCTACAGCATTGCGCACCGCTGGTCGCGCGCTTGTTGCCGCTGAAAAAGCGCTTGCTGATGGCAGCGACGACAGCATGGGTTACGCCAACGCACTTGGCGACTGGGGAGACCTTGGCGGTTACGACCTCGAGACCAAGTGGCAAGCCGCTGCGCAACGAAGTGTGAAGACACCAGTTGACGATTTCTCTCGGCGTCTCGTCAGTGAACTCTCGGGTGGAGAACGCAAACGACTCGTGCTTGATTTGCTGTTGACATCTGGCGCCGATGTTCTATTGCTCGATGAACCCGACAACTATCTCGACATTCCCACCCGAGGTTGGCTTGAAGAACAAATCAAAGCGTGTAAGTCAACCATCTTGATGGTGAGTCACGACCGCACATTGCTTGAACGAGTTGCAACGAAGATTGTTGTCATTGAAGGTTCGGGCGCTTGGGTGCATGGAGGTTCGTATCTCACTTTCCCCGATGCTCGCGCGAAACGTCAAGAACTGATGGGCGACGATCTCAAACGTTGGAACGACGAAGAGCGTCGACTGTTCCATCACATGAAGATCATGAAGCAACGCGCCGCGCAGAACTTCAAGAATGCCACCAAAGCCAATGGTGCCGAAACCCGTTGGGAAAAGTTTGTTGCTGCTGGTCCTCCCCCGCCCCCTGTGGCCGATCAGCAGATTCATGTTCGTTTGCGCGGCGCCGACGCCGCACGGCGAGTAGCAAAACTTGAAGATGTTTCTGTTGGAGATTTGTTCTTCCCGTTCTCGGACGAAATTCACCATGGCGAACGCGTCGGTCTTATTGGTCCAAACGGAACGGGCAAGAGTCACCTACTTGCGGTATTGAACGGCGTAACTCCCGATGTGGGTTCTGTGACTTTTGGTCCGCGCACTTCGGTTGGTGTGTTTACGCAGATCAACGATCGACCCGACTTCACGGGCCGTCAGTGTCTTGACATCATTCGCGATCGTTTAGTTGAAGATGAAAAGTCGATGAAGGCGTTGGCTCGATATGGGCTCGTGAATAATTCACGTCAAGAATTTCAAACACTGTCGGGTGGACAAAAAGCTCGACTCGAAATTTTGTGTCTCGAGATCGAGGGTCACAATGTCTTACTTCTTGACGAACCAACCGACAACCTCGACATTGAGTCGTCAGAAGCCCTTGAACGAGCACTCGACAGTTTTGAAGGCACGATTGTGGCGGTGAGCCACGACCGGACCTTTTTGGCCAAGTTTGATCGTTTCATCATGATCAATGACGTTGGCGATGTCTACGCCTTGCCCGATTACGAGATTGCCATGACCGGACTGGCCGAACCCACCAAACTCGCAACCGTTCGCCTAGCCAAGAAACTCAGTTAGGCGTAGTCTGCAGTTATGGCCGGAGCATCGCGCAAGCTCGACTTCATCGACAAGATCACCTTGCCAGTATTTGCGGCCACCATGGTCTGGGAACATCGGGTCTTAAAGAAGCGTCAGTTGCGCGAACTTGTTGATGTTGATGCTGTTGCACCAGTTGATGATGGCAGTCCAGTTCCTGATCCACTCATTCCACTTGGTTACGAAAAGAATGACACCGCTGGAAGCATTGGTCTATTAGTTGGCTCAATCTTGATGACTTTCGCTCTTGACGGTACATACCGCAAAATCCATGGCTTTCTGTTCCGCCATCGTCTCTCTAGTTTTGGTTCACGGCGTGGCTCGTTTTTCACAGCCATGATCGCTTGGGATTTCTTGTACTACTGGAACCATCGTTCGATGCACCAGATTCGCTTGTTCTGGGCCGATCATGCTGCGCATCACTCAGGTCGCCGCTACAACTTGTCAACGGCGCTTCGTCAATCATGGAATGGCTATCTCACCACGTGGATGTATTGGCCAATGCCACTACTCGGTTTCCGTTACTCAACGTTTGTCAAAGCCCGTCAACTGAACTTGTTGTATCAGTACTGGATTCACACCGAAGCGATTGATCGACTGCCAGACTGGGTCGAGAAAATTTTCAACACACCATCGCACCATCGAGTGCACCACGGTGCCAATAAGCAATACATCGATAAGAACTATGCCGGCATTCTGATTATCTGGGACCGCATGTTCAAGACTTTTGAGCCCGAGATTCGTCAGTTGCAATACGGTCTCACCAAGAACATCCGCACTAACAATCCCGTCAAGATGGCCTACGGCGAGCTTACTCAGATCGCCAAAGACGTTGCTCAAGCCGACAACTTCAATGAGCGCTTACGTTATGTTTTCGCCGCACCAGGCTGGACGCCTGACATTGCAGCGTAAGAACTAAACGAGAGCTTTGGCTTTCGTGAATTGCATGGCGCCATCATCAATGGGCGACTTCACAATCATCTGCTTGTCAACTGCGATGAGTTGCGGGTTGAGCCACGGAGCATGATCTCCCTGCTTGGGCATCAAGTGCATCATGCGTTGCATGTAGCCCGCTGAGAAATCATCAATCCAGGGACGAGCCGTCATACCTTGGTCTTGTTCTCGTAAACGCGGTGTTGCTTGCTGCGTGCCGGTTTTCTTCATGTGATTCAACAAACGACACGAGTAATGAGCCACCACATCGGCGCGCAGAGTCCATGACGCATTGATGTAACCAAAGGTTGATACCAAGTTCGGTACATCCGAATAGGCCAAGCCTTTGTAGGTCCAGGTTTGCGCGAAGTCGACCTCGTTGCCATCAACCTTGAATTCAATTTCACCGAGTGTCACGAGGTTGAGTCCAGTTGCCGTCACGATGATGTCGGCTTCAAGCGTTGCACCAGACTTCAACAAAATGCCAGTCTCGGTGATGCGTTCAATGTGATCGGTAACAACCGAAGCCTTGCCAAGCGTAATTGATGTGAAGAGATCACCATTAGGGATAAGGCACATACGTTGATCCCAAGGGTTATAGGTCGGGGTGAAGTGAGTATCGACGTCGTAGTCGGGACCAAGCGCCTTACGTACTCCACCGAGAATTTGTCCCTTAACTTTTTCTGGCTGAGTACGCGTACGGTTATAGAAGAATTTCGTCAACGCGATGTTCTTGGCACGGGTAATTGAGTAGGCAGTTTTCTCGGGCAAGATCTTGCGAAGTTTGTCGGCGATCGCATCATGGTCGGGTCGTGAGACAACATACGTTGGTGAACGTTGCAACATCGTCACATGTGCTGCACTCTTTGCCATCGCTGGAACCACTGTCACCGCAGTTGCTCCTGAACCGATGACGACGACCCGCTTGCCGGCGTAATCGAGATTGTCTGGCCACTTCTGCGGATGAATCACTTGACCAGCGAAGTTTTCAATTCCATGGAACTCTGGTGTGTAACCCTCTTTGTAGCTGTAGTAACCCGAACACATCGACAAGAAACCACAGGTGTAGGTAAGTGTCTCGTTGGTTTCTTTATGAGTGGCGGTCACTGTCCACGTCGCGGTTTCAGATGACCACGAGGCATTGGTTACCAAATGATTGAACTGAATCTTTTTGTCGATTCCGTTTTCGCTCGCGGTTTCGCGCAGGTAATTCAAGATTGATGGACCATCGGCAATTGACTTGGCTTCCTTCCAAGGTTTGAAGCTGTAGCCAAGAGTGTGCATGTCGCTATCAGAGCGAACACCCGGATAACGGAAGAGATCCCAAGTGCCACCCATGTTGGGTCGACCTTCCAAGATTG
>WLMQ01000073.1 GCA_009700145.1 Actinomycetota bacterium | reverse complement strand
GTCCGTGAGCGTCCCCGCCGTGATTGAGCATGAGTGATTGCCAAACGATCAGCGGCGCGAGTCATGGCAACATAAGCCAAACGAATTTCTTCAGCAGTTTCTGCTGGAGTCTTGGCTGAAGAGTGTGGAATCAGCCCTTGTTCGCACCCCGCGAGTACGACGTTGTCCCACTCGCGCCCTTTGGCACCGTGAAAAGTCAGCAGTTCAACTGAATCTTGATAACGCTCATCTTCAAATGGACGATTGGTGCGTACCCAGGCCAAAAATGTTCGCCCATCGCCACCACCTTCGGTCAAGAACTCATCAACAGCATCGGCGACACGACGTCGTGCAACTAAATCTTCTTCGGTTTCACTTGAATCTTCTGCGAGAGGTGCACGGGCATCGCGCGACCATGTTGCAATACGAATCGAACTTGGTAAATCACCAACTTCGCGAGTTGCCCGTTGCACTGGATCAGCGGCAACTGAGCCCACGATGCGTGTCGGAATATTGTGGGCAGTGAGGGCATCGCGAAGTGGAGCTAATTGGGCATTGGTACGAGCCAATATTGCAAAGTCGCGCCAACGTGAAGTGGGTGTGCGCCATGATTCGATAATTTGGGCAATGCCATTGGCTTCGGCTTTTTCGTCATCGAATCCGTAGATCTGAACTGGCGCACCGTCGGGACGCGTCGAGAAGAGTTGCGGAGGATCAGTAGGTAAATGCGACAGGGCTCGTAGTCCTGCTTGAACAACCTGGGGTGTGCAGCGATAGTTCGCCGAAAGTCGAATGACTTCGATTCCGGGGAATCGTTGTTCGAGGGCGGTCAGCACTGATGGATCTGCACCATTAAAGCCGTAGATCGACTGCGACGGGTCGCCAACAAGAGTGAGGTCGTCGCGTCCGGTGCGCCATTGATCAAGAACGGCAAGTTGTAGTGGGTTTAAGTCTTGGGCTTCATCGACAAAGAGATGACGAATTTTCCAATGCACGATGTTGGCGAAATTGTTGTCGTCACGCATCGCATCAATGGTGAGCGAGAGTAAATCATCTAGATCAATGACTCCGCGTTTGCGTTTTAGCATCTGAATATCGCTCATGACTTTGGCAACATCGGCAACGGGGGCAGATGAGCGGCGTCCACTTGACTGAATGGCCGAGGCATAGCGATCGGCAGTGATGTTTCGCGATCGCGCCCAATCGATATCGGATGATAAATCATTGATATTGGCAGTTCGTTTAGGCCCAATGACTTCACCAATTAATCGACGACGATCAGAAACAACAACTGGATGGCTCTTACCCTGTTCATCCCAACGCTGTCGTAAAAGTGCCAAGGCAACGGAGTGGAACGTGCCCGCGATAATTGTGTCGCGTAGGCCTAGTGCCCGCAGGCGTCGACGTAATTCAGTTGCGGCTTGGCGGGTGAAGGTCAGAACGGTGACATGGCTGGCGTCAGCAGATTCGGTCAAGCATCGGTAGGCCACTCGTCGGGTGAGTACACCAGTTTTTCCAGACCCCGCTCCGGCAATGACTGCGAGTAGCGGAGCAGTAGATGTGATTGCAGATTGTTGAGTGGGGTCTAGGCCCAACAACAATTCTTTTTTGAGGTCTGCAATGATCACTACGACATCGTAGGGCATGGTTATGCGAAGTATTGTGGGCGTTATGCCTTATCCCGCTCGACTTTTAAATCCCGATGAATCAGTTGCCCTCGACCTGCACCCCCACTGGTGGTTTTTCGCCGAATCGGTGACGTCATTTGTGGTTTCTGGGGTTCTGTGGCTCTTTGTTTTTGGTCAGGATGACGCTAAGACATTTCTGACCTATCCAATTGGTGTCGTCGCTCTTGGTGCTTTGGTGTGGCTGGTCATTCGTTACCTCAAATGGCGCACGACGTATTTCGTGATCACCTCAGATCGTTTGATTTATCGCCATGGTGTCATCGCCAAGGCGGGTATTGAGATACCTCTTGAGCGCGTGAATAACGTGAACTTCAAGCAAGGAATCTTTGAACGCATGATTGGTGCGGGAGACCTCTTGATTGAGTCCGGTGGCGAAGACGGCCAACAACGTTTTTCGGATATTGCCAAACCCGAAAAAGTGCAAAATCTGATTCACATGCAGATGGAAGACAATCAAAAGCGTTCTTTCAGCGTCAACGTGACTGGTGGCAACGATGTTGCAACCCAAATTGAAAAACTTGAAGGCCTTCGCGACCGCGGTTCAATTACGGCGGAAGACTTTGAAGCACAGAAGCGACGCTTGCTCGATAGTTGATTAGGTTCGGTGGCGAATTCCGACGATGCAGCCACCAAATCCGCCACCGGTCATGCGGGCGCCAAGAAAGCCAGGTTCGTTCATCATGGTTTTGACTGCTTGATCCATCGCTTCATTTGATGTTTCGTAGTCGTTCGCCAAACTGGCGTGACTTGCCACCATCAATTCGCCAGCTGTACGGAAATCTTTTTGTGAAAGCGCCGACGCGAAATCACGAACTCGTTGATTTTCGGTAATGACATGTCGGGCGCGGCGAGACAAACGTTGATCGGCGATGTTTTCTGCATCGCTGATGCGCGCTAATCGCAGCGGGCCGATGATTCCCTCAATGTTCTGGCAATCAGCCACCCGATCGGAGTATTCGCTTCCAGCAAGTGTGCGGTGCGAGATAAACCGCGTTACCACTTCGATCTCGTCGGGCATCGCGATGTGTTGAACTTCAAGAGTGTGGCAATCAATAAGCGTGGCCGCATTGGGTTGGCCGATGGCAATACACAATTGATCCATGATGCCGCAGGGAACTCCCGATGCAATGTGCTCGGCACGCTGACACAGCAGGGCGATATCGGTGTCAGGCAGTTCAACATGAGCGATTGAGAGTGCGGTACGGGCAATCGCAATTTCGAGTGCAGCGCTCGACGACAAACCTGACCCAATGGGAATTGTTGTGCTGATTTCGCCAGTAAATCCGGGAACTTCAATGCCGAGTTGGCCGAGTTCAAAAAGAACTCCTGCGACATAGCGCCCCCAGCGTGGCAGAACTGAACTGGGGTCTTGAATAGGGAGTTCAATTGACAGCGACACAGGCTCATCAAGCGAAATGAGATTCCACATCTGACTTGGGTTTGCTTGACCAACCACAGTTGTGCGCGCATCAAGCGTCATCGGCATCACAAGGCCGCCGGTGTAGTCGGTGTGATCGCCAATCAGATTGACGCGACCTGGCGCTGAAATATGAATTGTTTCAGTCACGCCAATTTCAAAGTCTTGCTGAAGCGTTCAACTGATTCCATGTCGAAGGGTGCACGAAGCGCCAAGTTGATTTGCTCGGCGCCTGCGGTGACATATTGACCAATACGATCAATGACTTGCTCGTCACTTCCGGTGAGCACGCCGGGTCGAACGCCTTCGGCGAGCATGCCAAATTGTGCATGCAAACTTTCTTCGGTCCATGCGATGCCAACATTGACAGTGCGCTTCACTTCTTGGGGGTCGCGGCCGATTGATTCGCAATGAGCTGTTAAAACAGAACTCTTGTGAGCGAAACCTTCGGGCGAAACAAAAGGAACATTCCAACCGTCGGCGTACTTGGCAGTGATATTGAGGGTTCGCTTTTCTCCGCCGCCACCTACCCAAATCGGAATCTTCTTCTGAATAGGACGTGGTTCGTTACGGGCATTCGTGAGGTTGAACCATTCGCCGGAAAAGTTGGTGACATCATCGTGTAGTAAGCCACGAACGCATTGTGCCGCCTCTTCAAGTTGATCCATGCGGGTCTTGACTCCTGGAAACGGAATGCCGTACGCCTCGTATTCAACTTGAGCCCAACCTGCACCGAGCCCCATGTCGGCGCGGCCACCAGATATGTGATCGATCGCAGTAATCATTTTCGCAAGCACCGATGGATGGCGATAGCCGACCGAATAGACGAGTGAACCAACTCGGACACGACTTGTCTCTGCTGCCAATGCGGCATGCATTGCGACTGCTTCAAAACACGCTGCGTCATCAGGCTTACCGGTTGCTCCGTAAAAGTGATCCCAAATGGAAATCCAATCAAAGCCGAGGTCTTCAATCTTGCGCCATGCTGGTCGCAGAATGTCGTAGGTGGTGTGTTGTAAACCGGTGTGGACGCCAAAGCGCATGTGCGGGAACATTCCTGAAGTCATACGTCAAAGGTAGTCGTTGAGATAGTGGTTCTGAAGTGACGAGATGTACTCTCGCAGGATGCCACAAGCGATTATTTCTGCGAATATCGGTACGGTCACCATTGAATACGAAACGCTGGGCGAGGCGACCAATCCGGCTCTGTTGTTGATTCAGGGCTTTGGTGCACAACTCATCAACTGGCCTGATCGTTTCTGCCAAATGTTGGTCGACCAAGGTTTCTATGTCATCCGCTTCGACAATCGTGATTGTGGTCTGTCAACCAAGCTTGATGGTGTCGTTGTCGACCCGAACGCCGTGTTTGCTGCGGCGCTGACCAGCCAAGAATTACCGACGGTTCCGTACACGCTGTCAGATTTGGCTCAAGACGCCGTTGAACTACTGAACCATCTCGGGCTTGAATCTGCTCATATTTTGGGAGCATCAATGGGTGGCATGATTGCTCAAACTTTGGTGATCGAACACCCAGAACGCGCACGATCCTTAATCTCGTTGTATTCAGTGACGGGTGAATTTGAGATCGGCGCGCCGACGGCCGAAGCGGCAGAGGCATTGCTTGGCCCATCGCCCACAGATCGGCAGGCGTACATTGATGCGAGTCCGAAGTATGGGGTGTGGCAGTCGAAGCGCTATTTCGATGAAGTCGCTGTCAAGCGTCAAGCTGCCCGAGATTTTGATCGATCGTTTTACCCAGAAGGGTCAAGTCGTCAGTTGGCGGCAATTTACGCAAGTGGCTCACGTGTTGAGGGATTGCAAAAACTGCAGACCCCGACATTGGTGATTCACGGTAAAGACGACACATTGTTGCCATCCGACGGTGGCAAGCGCACCGCAGAGTTGGTGCCTGGTTCAACGTTCTTGCTCGTGGCCGATATGGGTCACGATCTTCCCGAACCCTTGTTGCCATTCATCACTGGGGCGATGACGGCACATATGAAACTTGCCGAATGGCAGCGCGCCACTGGTCACTGAATACGATGAAGGAATGACTGGTCCACTTACAGGTTTTCGTATCGTAGAAATTGCTGGCATCGGGCCTGGTCCGTTTGCCGCCATGATGTTGTCCGACATGGGCGCCGAGGTGATTCGCGTTGAGCGCGCCCAGGCCGTGCGTGGTCCCGCGCCCGATGGTCCAGCCTTTGACATCCTTCAACGTGGTCGCCAGAACATTGCGATCGATCTCAAGAACCCTGAAGGTGTTGAGACATTGTTGAAGCTCGTTGAATCAGCTGACGCATTGATCGAAGGTTTCCGCCCCGGAGTTATGGAGCGACTCGGCATTGGTCCCGATGTGTGTTTGGCGCGTAACCCGAAACTGGTCTTTGGCCGCATGACTGGCTGGGGTCAAACTGGTATGTACGCGCAGGCCGCGGGTCATGACATTAACTACATTTCGCTCGCTGGGGCATTGGCTCACTTTGGTCGTGCCGGCGAGGGTCCGGTTCCTCCGATGAATATGGTCGGCGACTTCGGCGGCGGCGGAATGTTCTTGGCATTCGGTGTGGTGTGTGCATTGCTTGAAGCGAGCAAGAGTAATAAGGGTCAAGTTGTCGATGCAGCCATGGTTGATGGCACGGCGGTGTTGATGACGATGTTCTGGGCGTTCTCACAAATGGGCGCCCATGATGAAAATGCCCGTGGAACCAACTTGCTCGATACGGGTGCGCATTTCTATGACGCCTACGAGTGCAAAGACGGTAAGTACGTCTCGATTGGGTCTATTGAAACTCAGTTCTATGCGCAATTGTTGCAACTCACCGGACTTGATTCCGATCCAGAGTTCGCAAAGCAGATGGATAAGTCGCAGTGGCCACATTTGAAGAAGCGCATTGCCGAAGTCTTCAAGTCGAAGACTCGCGATGAGTGGTGCGCAATTATGGAAACGACTGATGTTTGTTTTGCTCCGGTACTCACCATGAGTGAAGCTGCTGCCCACCCACACAATGTTGAGCGCAACATGATCATTGATGTCGCTGGCACGAAGCAGCCTGCACCAGCGCCACGTTTTTCGCGCACCGTGCCATCGGTGTCACGACCCCCGTCGCACCCGGGGCAACACTCACGTGAGATTCTTGAAGGCTGGGGCTTCGCATCAAGCGAGATTGAGAAGTTGTTGGCTTCAGGAGCGGTTGTCGACGCGTGAGCACACTTGTTTGTTTTCACGCACACCCCGATGATGAATCAATAGCAACTGGTGGGTCAATTGCTCGTGCTGCAGCTGAGGGCCATCGAGTTGTTTTGGTGATGGGTACAGATGGTCGGCATGGCGAAACGCCTGCAGATCTTGTCGAAGGTGAGTCGCTGCAAGATCGTCGCAAAGCAGAAACTGAACGTTCGGCCGAAGTATTGGGTGTCAAAAAGGTGTATTGGCTGGGTTATCACGACAGTGGTATGACCGGTTGGCCGCAAAACAATGAGCCGAATTCATTTATCGGTGCAGACGTTGAGACTGCTGCTCAGGAGTTGGCCAAGATTTTGCAGGACGAGCAAGCCGATGTGTTCACGTGCTACGACTGGCACGGTGGATACGGTCATCCCGATCACATTCAAGTTCATCGTGTTGGTCATCGGGCCGCCGACATTGCAATCACGAACGGCCAAAAGATTCGCGTACTTGAATCAACAATGAACCGCACGCGTATCGCTCAGATGTTGGAGCAACTTGGTGGGGGAGACTTCGACCCAGAAGCACCGGCCGATGATGGCAATCCGTTCGGAACTTTGGAAGATGAAATCACGATGGCTGTTGATGTGGGCGAATTTGTCCAGGTGAAGCGCTCGTCGATTATGTGTCATGCAAGTCAAGTGACCGACAGCAGTATGTTTTTGCAAATGCCTCCTGAAGCATTTGCGATCGCGTTTGGTGAAGAGTTCTTTATTGAAGTCGACCAACTTGGTGGAGCGCCGAGGGGCTGGTTCATGTGAGCCGCGTCTACATGGTGCGACACGGTCGGGCGGCAGCTGGTTGGGATACCGATGTCGACCCTGGTCTCGATGAGATCGGCCGTGAGCAGGCTGCGGTAACTGCCAAACGATTGGCGCAATTGCCGCACATGGCATTGGTTTCGAGCCCGATGAAACGTTGCCGTGAAACTGCGAGTTTTCTATCTGCTTTGCAGGGTCATGTGCCAATTACGTTTGAGCCGTTGGTGACAGAAATTCCTTCGCCCGATGGCTACGCATTGGGCGAGCGCATCGAATGGTTGCGGGCGGCAATGGCGGGAACCTGGGGAGAACTCGGTTCGTTGTATACCGATTTCCGAGACGATGTTGTCCGATATGTGGCGCATTGCCCGACCGACACCGTGATTTTTAGCCACTTCATCGCTATCAACGCGGTGATCGGATCATGTCTGGGCGATGATCGTTTGGTCATCGACAGTTTGGACAATGCATCAGTAACAGTATTTGAAACTGATGGTAAAGGTGGCTTACGACTCATCGAACGAGGCAATCAAGCCGACACTCTGATCCGCTGATCGGGCAGACTGTGAGTATGCGTTTGCATTTCTCGTTCCGATCAGCCATGACTGTTGCAATCCTGAGCACGCTTGTCGTTGCTTGTGGAGGCGGCGGCTCGTCAAGTGAGACCCTCGCACCTTTGCCAACAACGGCGACGACCACACCCGAAACTACGTTGGCGCCGATAGCCACCTCGGTCGCTCCCGAGAGCACAACGACAAGTTCAACAAGTTCGACTTTGGCAACTATTGAGCCGGCCGAGCAATTGGTGTTGCGCGAAGATGGATTAGGCGATGTGTTGTTTGGTGTCGATGCCGACCAAATGATCACATATGTGACTCAACTATTAGGTAAGCCCGACTCCGACTCGGGATACATCGGACCCGTTTCTGAATTCGGTTCGTGCTCCGGTACGCAAGTGCGTGGAGTGCGTTGGGGCGATTTGTTGTTGATGTTTGGCGACGAAAGCGAAGTCGCTCAAGGTCGCGTGCATTTCTATTCGTGGACCTATGGTCCCGTGCAGGGAATCGCTCCTGTGCCAATGGGTCCAGTCACCGATGGCGATATCACATTGGGCTCAACTGTGGCTGAAATTTTGAAGGTGTACCCAACTGCTGAGATCTTCAATGACGACGTCTTGGGGATGGGCTTTGAAATCAACCGCACCTTGACTGGGACGCTCAGCAACGACTCGGCGAATGGTGTTGTGGTCTCAATGACCGGCGGCGTCGCCTGTGCGACCTGAAGCCTGAGCAACTAGGGTCAATGAAGTCATGAACGCTTTGATGTTGGTCGATCTCCACAAATCGTGGGCCTGGTTCGTGATCATTTCGAACGGCTTGGCCGGGTTGTGGGCGCTTGGTGCACACAAGGTTGAGTCGTTGCGTACTCGGGCGTTGTGGTGGTTCACTTTGGTCGCCGAATTGACCGTGTTTGTCCAGGTTGTTCTGGGTGTGATTTTGGTGAACAAATACAAGCTCGAGTTTCCGCAGTTCCATGCGTTCTACGGATTCGTGGCAATTATTGCGGTGGCGATTATTTACAGCTACCGCAATCAGATGAAGCACAAGTTGTACTTGTTGTACGGCTGCGGCGGACTCTTTGTGATGGGCCTCGGAATCCGCGCCCTCCTCGTCGGCAAAGGCGCCGCTTAATTCCGCCACTTTGGAATATGGCTGCCGCTAGGCGGCAGCCATATTCCAAAGTGGCGGAAAAGGGGCAGTTAAAGGGCGGAGGCGAGGGTGTCGAGTTGCGCAGTCAGCTTCGCCGGCAACTTGGCACCGAACTGGGCGTAGTGATCCTTGATCTGGGGGATCGCGGCCTTCCAGCCATCGGAATCAACTGACAACAAGGTCTTCATGTCGGCATCATCAATCTTGAGACCAGCAACATCAAGCGAACCTTCAGCAGGCAACATTCCGATCGCAGTCTCAACGGCACCAACGGTTCCGGCGACACGCTCAAAGACCCACTTCAACACACGGCTGTTTTCGCCGTAGCCAGGCCACAAGAAGCGACCGTCTTCGTCACGGCGGAACCAGTTCACGAAGAAAATCTGCGGCAACTTGGCTGCATCGGCCTTGGCACCAAGTGCAAGCCAGTGTGCAAAGTAATCAGCCATGTTGTAACCACAGAACGGCAACATTGCCATCGGGTCAAATCGCAAGTTGCCAACGGCACCTTGCTGAGCAGCAGTGGT
>WLMQ01000072.1 GCA_009700145.1 Actinomycetota bacterium | reverse complement strand
GGTGAATGGAACTGTTCAGTTCGGAACCCGCAAGGGTCGTCGAGTGATTGACGTCGTTCCAGCCGAATAATTTCGACACACTTTTGTTTTCAAACGACCGCCTTCGGGCGGTCGTTTTGTTTTGGTCAACTGTTCGCTAGACGTCAATGCCACGGGGGAGTTGATCGGCGTTCCATCCAAGCATGACTGCGCCTTGACGACACGCGAAGCGATCGGTCATTCCGGCGACGTACTCCACTGCTGAACGCTGGGCTTCATTTGATCCACTAGTTGCGCGCAATGCTTCGGGCAAGTGAATTGGCTGAGCAGTGTAAAACTCAACGAGTGCTCGCAACAATGCAATGACTTGATCGGCTTGATGTCGACTCTCGGGTCGCAAATACACCTGCTCGTAGTTGAATTTGCGAAATGCGGCGAGAGCTTCGGCGATATCGGGTTCCATGCCAATACGCCCGCTAGTCATTGCGGCGCGCACCATTGAGGTGATGAATGCACCAAGTTGTTGTGAACGAGTGGTTCCGCAACGCGATGTCACGATTGCTGGCAATTTGTCGGGTGACACAATGCCCGCATCGACGGCATCTTCAAAGTCATGGCACACATAGGCAATGCGATCGGCCCAACTGACCACTTCACCTTCGGGTGTTGCGGGAGCAGGACGACTCCACGAATGATTGCGGATGCCATCGAGGGTTTCGCGACATAAGTTGAGTGGCACAAGCGTGACGTCGGCTCCCCACAACGCATGATCGAAGCCATTATCAATAAATGGAGCGAGCGCATCTTCGCTGGCATGCCCACCAGGACCATGACCGCAGTCGTGGCCGAGGGCGATGGCCTCGGTAAGAGTGACATTGAGGCCAAGCGGTCGGGCGATGGATGCCGCAACTTGGGCAACCTCAATGGCATGAGTGAGTCGCGTGCGCTGATGGTCGTCGGGAAAGACAAATACTTGGGTTTTACCGGCGAGGCGGCGAAACGCCGTGGCATGCAAAATACGATCTCGATCGCGCTCAAAGCAGGTTCGTAAAGGATCGGCTTGTTCGGGAATGGCTCGATTGCCCGAATCACTTGAACGCGTGGCGAGTCGACTGAGTGACGACTCCAGCGATTCTTCACGTTCGGCCCGAGAACGACTGTGTGTCGACCCTGTGCCTGCCCACGAGTCGGTGTGAGCCAAGGTGATGCCAACAGGGGACTGAGATCCGCCCATTGTGCTTGCCCAACGTTCGGCTCGTTCTTGCATATCGGGGTCGACGTGCGCCGAGGGTGGTGCCGATTGAGGCGTCGGTTGCTGGGGTTCATCGCTCACGACACAACAATACGTCGGGGGTGAGGCAATCAACGGGGGTATCGTGGTCGGGTAGTAGTGAGAGGTTCTGATGAGTCATTTCGTTGACGAATGCCAATTGAATGTGCGCGGTGGTGACGGCGGAGCTGGATGTGTGTCCTTTCGTCGTGAAGGTCCCGAAGCCATGGGCGGACCCAATGGCGGCGATGGCGGACAAGGCGGCGACGTCTGGTTAATCGCTGACCGCAATGTGGCCTCGCTTTTGGCGTTCCGCGATCACCCGCACCGCATTGCCGGTAACGGAGTGCATGGCAAGGGTAAAGATTTGCATGGTAAGCGCGGTGATGTCATGGAGGTACGAGTTCCTGAAGGAACCTTGATTCGCGACATGTACACCGACGAAGTTCTTGCCGATCTGACGAATCATGGCGATCGCTGGATCGCTGCGGGCGGCGGCCGCGGTGGTCGTGGCAACGCGCGCTTTATGGCGAACCGGCGTAAAGCGCCCAGTTTTGCCGAGCAAGGTGAAAAGGGTGAAGAGCGTTGGCTCAAACTTGAACTCAAACTCATCGCCGATGTGGCACTTGTGGGATTTCCTAATGCTGGTAAGAGCACGCTCATCAGCGTGATTTCTGCTGCTAAGCCAAAGATCGCTGCTTATCCATTCACAACTCTTGAACCGAACTTGGGTGTTGTGCGTATCGACAATGTCACCGAATTTGTTGTTGCTGACATTCCTGGGTTGATTGAAGGCGCAGCCGAAGGCAAAGGTCTTGGGCATCAGTTCTTACGTCACGTGGAGCGCGCTCGAGTGCTGTGCATTTTGATCGACCTTGCACCAGTTGACGACACCTCGCCCCAAGAACAACTAGACATCTTGTTGCGCGAGCTCGAGTCGTACGATCCGCAATTGCTTGAACGTCCGCGAGTCATTGTTGGTACCAAAACCGATTCTGCCACTGTAGAAATGGTTGACGAGTGGGATGGCATGCTCATTTCCGCGATCACGAATCAAGGATTACGTGAACTTGTTGGTCGTTTGGCTTCGATAGTTCATACCGCTCGACAAGAATTGCCAGTTCTCGAAGGTCGTGTCATCTTGAAACCCGAATCTGAAGGTTCGTGGGTTGAGAAATTGGGCAGTGGTGGATTTAGGGTGCATGGCCGCAAAGCCGAGCGCACTGTTCACCTCAACGATGTGACAACGCCTGAAGCGATGTCGTATATCGAAGAGCGACTGAAGAAATTGGGAGTGCCGCGTTTGTTAGCCCGCGCCGGCGCAGTGACAGGTGATGTCGTGTGGATCGGTGAATTTTCATTTGATTACGCGCCGGAAATGTGAAGGTTGCCGCGATGCGTGTTGTAGCCAAAATCGGAACTTCGTCACTCACCGATGATGTCGGCGTGATTGATCGCGCCATGATTGCCAATATTTGTCGGCAAATTGCCCGCTTACGAACCGACGGCCATGAAGTTGTGCTGGTGACCTCTGGTGCTGTGTCGGCTGGAGTTTCGGCGCTCGGCATGAAAGAACGTCCAAGTGATATGCGAACTTTGCAGGCATTGGCTGCCGCTGGTCAGAGTCGACTGATGGAGGTCTATAACGCCGAGTTCGCAAGCCATGACTTAGTTGCCGCGCAAGTTTTGCTGGTGCCACATGACTTCGTTGATCGAACTCAGTACCTGCATGCCCGTGACACTCTTGAACGACTTCTTGAACTTGGTTGTGTTCCGGTTGTCAACGAAAATGATGCGATCGCCAACGATGAAATCCGCTTTGGAGATAATGATCACATTTCAGCGTTGTTGTCGCATTTGTTGAAAGCCGATGTTCTCATTTTGTTGACCGATATCGAAGGGCTGTATACGTCTGATCCGCGCACGGATGCATTGGCGACCCTCGTCACCGATGTTTTTGAGGGTGACCCACTGATGAGTGTTGATGCTGGAGCTTCTGGATCAAATCGCGGAAGCGGTGGAATGGCGTCAAAACTTTCGGCCGCACGAATCGCGTCGTGGTCGGGTGTGCGGGCGGTTATTGCCAGCGCCGACATCGCTGGCGTTCTCAATGACATTGTCACTGGTGCGATCGCTCATACGTCTTCGATCGGCACCACATTCCATGGCTCCGACCGCAACCTCTCGGCTCGACAGTTATGGGTTGCATTTGCGAGTGAAGTCAGTGGGAGCGTTCATATTGACGCTGGCGCTTCAAAGATTTTGGTTGGTGGAACGGTGTCGTTACTGCCGGCAGGTGTCACTCAAGCCGACGGAGATTTTGAAGCGGGGGACACCATCGAAATCATTTCTCATGATGGTATTGCGATAGCCCGCGGCAGTGCCTCAATGACAAGTGCTCAAGTAGCTCAATCACTCGGTCGCCGATCGACCGAACTTGAAGATGGATTTCCTCAAGTTGTCGTGCATCGTGATGCTTTAGTCTTGCTGCCCCGCTGAATTGCGGTTGCTGATAAATCGTTGACTTGCTGAGCGCAAATCGTTGACTTCAGGAACCCGCAAGAGTGTCAACGCGCCAAGGTACACCAATGTGCCGATAAATATTCCGACCACGATTTTGAGAACTGCGCCGAAGCCATCGTTATCGCCAACGGGCTTGAGTGCAAGCCAGAGAACTGCTCCCATGACTGCTGCTGCGGCCAACATACGGGCCAAACTTATGATCACTTCGCCAACTGGGAAGGTGCGAACTTTGATCCGCAGAACGTAGAGCGCGACAATAGCGCCAATGATGTACGACACGGCAAAGGCAACGCCGAGTCCGAGTACTCCGTAGGTGCGTACAAGAGCGAAGGCCAAAATAATGTTCAATACGTTCTGAACAAGATTAATCAAAAAGGGTGTGCGCGTATCTTGGTGCGCGTAGAAGCCGCGCAATGCAAAGAGGTAGATCGAATATCCGACAAGACCCAGTGATAAGCCGGCCAATGCCCGCGACGTTGTAATAGTTGCACTTGCGCTGAATTCGCCGTGTTGTAGCAGTGCCCCGATGATTGGCCGGGACATCACCAAAAATGCGAACGCTGCGGGGAATGTCAAGAGCCCGACGAGCCGTAAACCGAATGCAGTGCGTTCAACAAAGGCATCGCGATCACGGCGGGCAACGGCTCGGGCCATTTCAGGAATAAACGTTGTAGCAATACTCATTGCTAAGAGACCGTGCGGAAAATAGAAGAAAGTAGTGGCTTTGGTGAAAGCATCTTGTCCGCCGCTGCCGGGCTCGGCCAAATTCTTGATCACAATCACGGTTGCTTGATTGGCCATGACATAACCAAAAGTCCACCCCGACAAACGCATGAGATGACGCACCGCCGGATGGCGGGGTCGGAAGCGAAAACGGAAATTTAAACCGGCTTGATGAATCGCCGGTAACAGTATGAGTGCTTGTAAGGCGATTCCGCCCGTGGCTCCTAAGCCGAGAAGCCAGCGAAATGATGGGCTATTGAGTACTTCGACGAGAGGAATTCCGTTGTTGGGATGATTCAACAAAATCGGTACGTAGAGAAGCGAACAAATAATGACAATGTTCGCCAGGAGTGGAGACCATGCGGCGGCAAAGAAGCGACGTTGGGCATTGAGTAATGAACCGAGAACCGCAGAGACGCCGTAAAAAAAGATTTGCAGCAAAAAGATACGAGTGAGTGCAGTTCCTACAGTGCGAAATTGATTGGCATCAATTCCGTCAGCGGGATTCAAAGAAAAGGCTCGAAAAACCCATGGCGCGAAGAAAACAGCGATAGCGGTGATGAACGTCAGCGCAACAATGGCTGTTCCAACGACGGCTTCTGCGGAATCACGATCGTCATCTTCGAGCATGCGCGTGAACATGGGGACGAGGGCTGCCGATAAAACTCCACCCAGAAGAAGTTCATAAACGGCGTTCGGGGAGTTGTTGGCCCCGTCGTAGGCATCGGCAAGCGCAGTTTGGCCGATGATGACACCAAAGACGATCACTCGCAACATTCCGGTCAATCGCGAGAGACCGGTGCCGAGTGCAACGATGGCATTACTTCGCAACAAACTATTGCTCGTCGACGGAATTGACTGACCAAATGAAGGCGTGGGCGCAACGATGATGGCATCGTCCCCTGATTGCGTCCCCTCGCTACTCATCGTTGTACAGGGTAGGGCGTGAAATAGGCGACATTGACTCATTCGAGCGTCTGAATTCTTGAGTTTGGGTGCCAACTTGTAGGGTGAACGACATGGAACACCGTTTTTCTTCTGTTCAGCAGGTCCGTGACAGCCTGAAGCACGTCAACTATCTCGCCGATGATGGCATTGCCGGCGTCGCCTTCTTGGCTGATCGCCTGGCAAAGCCAATTTTGGTCGAGGGACCGGCCGGAACGGGTAAGACCCAACTGGCCAAGAGCGTCGCCGAAATGCTCGGGGCTCGGCTCATTCGTTTGCAGTGTTACGAAGGTCTTGATGAATCAAAGGCCTTGTACGAATGGAACTACAAGAAGCAATTGCTGCGTATTCAGGCTGACCGGAACAGCGATTCATGGAGCGAAGTCCACGACGACATCTTCAGCCGAGAATTTCTTTTGACCCGTCCGCTCCTCGAAGCAATTAGCGCCCCAGATCCGGTTGTGCTGTTGATTGACGAAGTCGACCGTGTTGAAGTTGAAACCGAAGCCTTGCTGCTCGAAATCTTGTCGGAGTATCAAGTCTCGATTCCTGAACTGGGAACCATTACGGCGACGCAAATCCCGATGGTGTTTTTGACCTCCAACAACACCCGCGAATTGTCAGAAGCTTTGAAGCGTCGCTGCTTGTATTTGCACGTTGACTACCCGTCCATGGAACGCGAAAAAGAAATCGTTCTGGCCAAGGTTCCCGACATCACCGAGAACTTGGCCGATCAGGTCGCTCGCATTGTGCGCAGTATCCGCCAGCTTGATTTGAAGAAGGCACCGAGCGTGAGCGAAACCCTCGATTGGGCTCGCACCATGATGTTGCTCAACATTGATTCAATTGATGCGCAAACGGCCAAAGAAACCTTGCACGTTTTGCTGAAGTATCAGTCTGATATCACCAAAGCTGCCAAAGAACTTTCTGTCGGCTTGACCTGACCAGAACGTTTGCCTGTCGCTCATGCTTGATCTACTTTCTGGATTCGTTCAAGAACTTCGCAACGCCGGTTTGCCGGTTTCGTTGACGGAGAACCTTGACGCGATGGAAGCAGTTCGACACATTCCGCTCGAAGATCGTGATGCGTTCAAGTACGCACTTGGAGCAACGATGGTCAAGAACAGCGCCCACTGGCGCTCGTTTGAGACTGTTTTTGAGGTGTACTTCTCGATGCGCGGGCCCGAGTACAAAATCGGTGAAGGTACCGAAGATGAACTCGAGCAAATGTGGCGCGAGATGCAGGAGCAGTTAGAGCAACAGCAAGGCGAAGGCAAGGGTTCGTCCGGAGGAATGGACAGCCTGACCCCAGAAGAAATCGCCCAGATGTTGATGAAGGCCCTCATGAACGGCGATCAAGGTCTCATGCGAGCTCTGGCGAAGCAATCGGTGCAACGTTTCGCCGGCATGGAGCCAGGACGCCCTGTGGGCGGTACGTATTATCTGTACCGAACATTGCGCAACCTTGATCTCGACAACATGCTGCAAAAACTCATGGAGGCGAGCAGGCAAGAAGTCGGTGGTGAACTGACCGCACTTGAAGAGCGTCTCGAAAAAGATGAATACGAAAGCCGTATTGATCAATTCAAAAAAGAAATCGAAGCCGAAATTCGCCGCCGATTAGTAGCCGATCGTGGTGCAGAAGCGATGGCAAAAACTCTTCGTAAGCCCCTGCCAGAAGATGTTGAATTTATGCACGCCAGTCGTGATGAAATGCAGGCATTGAAAAAATCTTTGTATCCGCTGACGCGTAAGTTGGCAGCTCGTCTGGCTCGCAAGCGTCGTCACGGTCGCAAGGGACCCCTTGATTTCCGCAACACGGTTCGCCACTCGCTTTCATATGGTGGCACTCCCGCCGAGCCAAAGTTCAAACAACCGCGGCCGTCGAAACCCGAACTTATGGTTGTGGCCGATATTTCGGGAAGCGTTGCCGCGTTTGCTCGCTTCACGTTGATGTTGGTCTACGCGATTCAGGGCCAATTCTCTAAAGTGCGATCTTTCGTTTTCATTGATGGAATTGATGAAGTGACCGAGTTCTTTAAAGGTACCGATGACATCAGCGAAGCCATCCATCGGGTGAATACCGAAGCAGATGTTGTGTGGGTTGATGGCCATAGTGATTACGGCCATGCCTTCGAAGTTTTCTGGGACAAATACGGCAAGGACGTTGGTCCAAAGACAACGGTGTTGTTCTTGGGTGATGCGCGCAACAACTATCACGCGTCACAAGCGTGGGTCATTAAAGAAGTCCGTGCAAAAGCTCGTCGGGTGTATTGGTTGAATCCTGAACCGAAGTCGTATTGGAACACCGGTGACTCAATCGTCGGTGAATACGCGACTCATACTGATGGCGCTTATGAATGCCGTAACTTGCGCCAACTTGAAGCATTCGTGGAGAAATTGGCCTAGTCCGGTATGACGCGTTTAATTTTTGTTCGCCACGGCGAATCACAAGTCACGGTCAACCGTGTTGTGGGTGGGCCTCGCTCATGTGTCGGTCTATCCGATCTGGGCCGGCAACAAGCGGTGAAATTGCGCGATCGCTGGACGCAGAGTCCAGAGTTCACACCTGATCTTGTTATCTCGAGTGCCTACCCGCGGGCCAAAGAGACCGCTGAGATTGTGCTACCGGCATTAGCGGGTCGTTCAATTGAAGTGATTCCCCAATTCGGCGAGCACGACCCAGGTCCGCAATGCGATGGTTTGCCGTACGCCGAATTTACCGAACGATTTGGTGATCCCGATTGGGAGAACGATCCATATGGAGTCACCTTTCCAGGTGGGGAAACGATCGCCGAATTTCAGATTCGTATCGGAACAGCGATCCGGGCGCTGGTTGATCGAGTCGGCAGTGGTACGGCAATCATTTTTTGTCATGGCGGTGTTGTCGATACCGCGTTGCGTCAAGCATTGCGCACATCGGGAACAGGGATATTTGAAATTCATACGAAGAATACGTCGATTACCGAATTTGTTTTAGTGCGCCCAGGACGTTGGCGACTTGCGCGTTATAACGATGCGGCGCACACGGCCGAATTGCCTGTATCAACCAATCGACCTGAAGATTTCTGATACAAAGATCAACAATGAGTGACTCACAGCGCCCCGACGTCATTGTGATTGGTGCTGGGTCGGCAGGTTGCGTGTTGGCCGATCGACTCTCAAGTCGTGGTTTATCGGTACTTGTCCTTGAGGCTGGACCCGATATCACCATTGGCGAGACTCCTACAGGAATTGATGGCAAATCGTTTTTTGCCGCACTCGAAGAACCTGGTCGTCGTTGGCCCGATCTCGTAGCCCAACGCGTCGTCGGACAAGAGCGCCGTGAATATGCGCGTGGACGGGGAGTGGGCGGTTCGTCGACAGTCAATGCAATGATCGGATTGTGGGGCGAAGTTGAGGACTACGACTCGTGGGAGCGCGACTTCGGTTGCACTGGTTGGTCGTGGCGTGATGTTGAGCCGTATTTTCGACGAATAGAAATCCCGTTGACTCAAGCTGATGTTGGTGCCCCGTCGCGAATCGGTGCAGCGCTCTTTGAAGTCTGCCGAACCGAAGGGTGGTTGTGGCATCGAGGTCCGTATCCACTTGGAGCAGTGGGTTGCGATGTCGGTCCGGCGATGTTGACGCGCAATCAAGATGGTCATCGAGTATCGGCGGCAGATATCTACTTGAATCGAGCTCGTCAACGTCCGCAGGTGCAGGTTGTCTGTGATGTGCTTGTTGATCGCGTTGCTATTGAGAACGACCAAGCAGTGGGGGTCGTACTTGCCGATGGCACGTTTATTGCGGCAGCAGAAGTTGTTGTCGCGGCGGGTGCAATTCATTCACCGGCGATTTTATTGCGTAGCAAAATTGATCGACCCGGAGTTGGCCAAGGCCTGCAGGATCATCCTTCGGCACCGTTAACGATTGCGCTCGCCGAGTCGTGTTCTCCTCATGAATTGGCCGTGACAACTTTGGCGCGATTCACTTCAGGTTTTGAACCTGCCGACTTGCAGCTACTTCCGATTGATCATCTGGGTCAAAGTTCAGAGGGCTACGGATTGTTGAGCGTGGCTTTAATGTTGACGCGTTCACGCGGGCATATTGCTTTGGCGTCATCTGACCCGCTGGTTGATCCGGTCGTGAGTTTCAATTTGTTGTCTGATGAGCGCGATATTGAAGCGCTGTCTGTCGGTGTTGAAGTGGCTCGGCATTTGCTTGAGTCTCC